>NZ_DFRG01000084.1:0-23343 GCF_002378135.1 Thioclava sp. UBA3469 | reverse complement strand
GTGAGGGAGCGCGCCGCCTCACCAAGAACAGAGAACCGCGCCTGTTTGGGGAGATCGATGGGCGCGGGGCACACCCAGGTAGGACACAGAATATGACGTTGCGCACCAGCCGCACCATCCTAGCCGCCACTGCAGCCTTCGCGCTCAGCACCGCGGCGCTGCACGCCGAAATGGCTGACGACGAACTCGTCATCAACGGCGACACCCCGATCACGGTGAAGGCGCCCGCCGCCGATCACCTCGAAGGGCACCTCGACGAGGTCTATTCCGGCTGGCTCTTCCGCACGGACGAGACCCGCGCGATGGAACAGGACGACTTCGACAACCCGATCATGATCTTCGCCGAGCAAGGCCAGGAAACCTGGTCGACCGCTGACGGCTCCGAGGGCAAGTCCTGCGCAGATTGCCACGGCGACATCAGCGAAGGCATGAAAGGCGTCCGCGCCTCGATGCCGAAGGTGAACGAAGCCGGCAAGCTGTGGTCGATGGAAGATTACATCAACGATTGCCGCACCAACCGCATGGGCGCCGAAGCCTGGGGCTGGGACAGCACTCCGATGCATAACATGACCACCGCAATCGCGGTCGAGTCGCGTGGCATGCCCGTCAGCGTCAAGATCGACGGCGACGCTCAGCCTTTCTGGGAGAAGGGCAAGGAGATGTACTACACCCGCTACGGTCAGCTCGAGCTGTCCTGCGCGTCGTGCCACGAAGAGAACTACGGCAACTACATCCGCGCTGACCACCTCAGCCAGGGCCAGATTCAGGGCTTCCCGGTCTACCGTCTGAAGAACGCGGGCGTGGTGTCGATCCACAACCGCTTCAAAGGCTGTATCCGCGATACGCGTGCGGAAACCTACAGCCCCGGTTCGGACGAGTTCCGCAATCTTGAGCTCTATGTCGCCTCGCGCGGCCTGGGTCTCGATATCGAGGGCGGCGGCGTCCGTCCCTGACCTTTGACTTGATGCGCGGGGCAGGGGCCTCCCTGTCCCGCGCGTTTCGTTTCAACATATTCAATTTTTAATATCTGTCTGAATTTGTTTGTCAATTTACCCGAATGAAACGACCGCCGGGCGCACGGGCCCGGTGAGAAGAAGGAGACACATCGCATGATTTCCCGGCGGGAATTTCTTCAGGCGAGCTTGGCCGCCTCGACTATCCTCGGTGCTTCGGGCCTGTCGCGCTGGTCGCGCGCCATGGCGCAGCAGTCGCTGACTCAGGACCAGCTCCTGCAGTTCGAGCCGCTGGGCAACGTCACGCTGATCCACATCACCGACATCCACGCGCAAGCGATGCCGATCTATTTCCGCGAGCCGGAAATCAACCTCGGCGTGGGTGAGGCCAAGGGCCGTCCGCCGCATGTCACCGGCGCGGACTTCCTCAAGATGTTCAACATCGAGCCGAACACGCCTGACGCCTACGCGCTGACCTACGAGAACTTCACCGATCTCGCGAAGTCCTACGGCAAAATGGGCGGCATGGACCGCGTGGCGACGATCGTGAAAGCGATCAAGGCCGAGCGTCCCGACGCGCTGCTTCTCGATGGCGGCGACACCTGGCATGGCTCGATGGTCGCGCTGAAGACCAAGGGCCAGAACATGGTCGACGTCATGAACACGCTCGGCGTCGAGGCGATGACCTCGCACTGGGAATGGACCTATGGTCAGGACCGCGTGAACGAGATCGTCGACGGCCTTCCCTTCCCCTTCCTCGGCGCGAACATCTTTGACGCCGAATGGGACGAGCCCGCTTACGAGCCCTACAAGATCTTCGAGCGTAACGGCACGCAGATCGCGGTCATCGGTCAGGCCTTCCCCTACATGCCGATCGCGAACCCCGGCTGGATGTTCCCCGACTACTCCTTCGGCATCCGCGAAGAGCGTATGCAGGCGGTGGTCGACGAGGTCCGCGAAAAGGGCGTCGATCTGGTCGTCTGCCTGTCGCATAACGGCTTCGACGTGGACCACAAGATGGCGAGCCGCGTGAAGGGCATCGACGTGATCCTCACCGGTCACACCCATGACGCCATTCCCGAGCCGGTCCTCGTGGGCGAGACGATCCTGATCGCCTCGGGCTCGAACGGCAAATTCGTCTCCCGCGTCGATCTCGACGTGCGCGACGGCAAGATGATGGGCTTCCGCCACAAGCTGATCCCGATCTTCTCCGACGTGATCGAGCCCGACAAAGAGATGACCGACGTCATCATGGGCCATCGCGAGCCCTACAAGGCCGAGCTCGAGGAAGTCGTGGGCGAGACCAACTCGCTGCTCTATCGCCGCGGCAACTTCAACGGCACCTGGGACGACCTGATCTGCGAAGCGATGCTGTCCGAGCAGGACGCCGAGATCGCGATGAGCCCGGGTGTGCGCTGGGGGCCGTCGCTGATCCCGGGGCAGAAAATCACCATGGAAGACGTGCTCAACGCCACTTCGATGACCTATGGCGAGAACTATCGCACCGAGATGACGGGCGAGCTGATCAAGACCATTCTCGAAGACGTGGCCGACAACATCTTCAACACCGACCCCTACTACCAGCAGGGCGGGGACATGGTTCGTGTGGGTGGCATGGGCTACCACATCGACGTTTCGAAGCCGATCGGCGAGCGGATTTCCAACATGACGCTCCTGAAGGACGGCTCCGATATCGACCCGGCACGCAACTACGTCGTGACGGGCTGGGCCTCGGTCAACGAAGGCACCGAAGGGCCGCAGATCTGGGACGTGATCGCCGATCACCTGCGCAAGATCAAAACCGTTGACTTGAAACCGAATGACTCGGTGGTCGTGACCGGCGTTTAAGCCGGTCCCGCCCGTCGATGATTGCGCCCCGCAGGGGGTTAGAGACTGGAGGAAAACACATGGACGACAAGGAACGCCAGGGCAACCCGGCCACCAATGCCGCCCTCAGCCGCCGCGGGTTCCTCCGCGCAGGGGCTGCGGTCGGTGCGATGGCCGCAGGTGCTGGTGCCGCGCGCGCGCAAACGCAACCCGATCCGTTGATCACCGAAGTTCAGCCTTGGGCTTCGGGCTGGGGCGACGGGGTCGATGCAACCCCCTATGGCCTGCCGATCGAATTCGAAGATGACGTCATCCGCCGCAATGTCGGCTGGCTGACGGCGGATACGATTTCGTCGATCAACTTCACGCCGATCCACGCCCTCGACGGCACGATCACCCCCACCGGCTGCGCTTTCGAGCGTCACCACTCGGGCGCGATCGAGCTGAAGAAGGAAGACTACCGCCTGATGATCAACGGCCTCGTCGATAAGCCGCTGGTCTTCACCTACGAGGATCTGGAGCGTTTCCCGCGTGAGAACCGTACCTACTTCCTCGAATGCGCCGCGAACTCGGGCATGGAATGGGCTGGCGCACAGCTCAACGGTGCGCAGTTCACCCAGGGCATGATCCACAACATGCAATATTCGGGCATCCCGCTGCGGACGCTGCTCGAAGAAGCGGGGATCACCAATCTCGGCGACCAGATCAAGGACAAGTGGGTCTATGCCGAAGGCGCCGACGCGTCCTCGAACGGCCGCTCGATCCCGCTGGAGAAAGCGCTCGACGACTGTCTCGTGGCCATCAAGGCCAACGGCGAGGCGCTGCGCAAGGAGCACGGCTATCCGGTGCGCCTCGTGGTTCCGGGCTGGGAAGGCAACATGTGGGTGAAGTGGCTGCGTCGCCTAGAAGTCACCGACGAGGCCGTGCAGTCGCGCGAAGAAACCTCGAAATACACCGACACGCTCGCCGATGGCACGTCGCGCAAGTGGACCTGGGTCATGGACGCCAAATCGGTCGTCACCTCGCCCAGCCCGCAGATGCCGATCAAGCACGGCAAGGGTCCGCTGGTCATCACCGGCATGGCCTGGTCGGGTCGCGGTCACATCACCAAGGTCGACGTGTCGATCGATGGCGGTGCGAACTGGCAGGAAGCTCGTCTGGCCGAGCCGGGCGTCGACAAGGCGGTCTCGCGCTTCTACCTCGAGATCGACTGGGACGGTTCGGAGATGCTCCTTCAGTCCCGCGCTACCGATTCCACCGGCTACGTTCAGCCGACCAAGGACGCGCTACGCGCGATCCGTGGCGAGAATTCGGTCTATCACAACAACGGTATCCAGACCTGGTGGGTCAAGGAAAACGGGGAGTCCGAGAATGTCGAAGTGTCGTCGTAATCTGCTGCTGGCCACGCTTCTGGCCGCTCCGCTCGTCGCGACGCCCGCTCTGGCCGAGAAATACGGTCTGGGGCGCGAAGCGCTGCCCGAGGAAATCAACGCCTGGACCGTCGAGGTCTTCCCCGATGGCAAGAACCTTCCCGAAGGTTCGGGTTCGGTTGCCGATGGTGAGAAAATCTTCGCCGACAACTGCGCGGCGTGCCACGGCGACTTCGCCGAGGGTGTCGACAACTGGCCGAAACTGGCCGGGGGCGACGGGACGCTGGCCAACAAGGACCCGGTGAAAACCGTCGGTTCCTACTGGCCCTACCTGTCGACCGTCTGGGACTATGCGCACCGCTCGATGCCGTTCGGCAACGCGCAGACGCTGACCGTCGACGAGACCTACGCCATCGTCGCCTACATCCTCTACTCGAACTATCTCGTGGAAGACGATTTCGTCCTCACGAAGGATAACTTCCTCGACGTGGAGATGCCGAACGCCGATGGGTTCATCGTGGATAACCGCGATGAGGTCGAAGTGCCGAAGTTCTCGGAAGCCGCTTGCATGAGCGATTGTAAGACCGACGTGCAGATCACCAAGAAGGCGACCATTCTCGACGTGACCCCCGATGAGGGCAACGGCGAGGACACGGCGGCTGCCGATACTGCGGCGGAAACCGACACGGCCCAAAGCGATACGGCCCAAACCGACACTGCCGAAGCTCCGGCGCAGGACGCTCCGGCGGCTGCGGAGGAAGCCAAGGCAGAGGCCGCACCGGCGGAAAGCCTCTCGGCTGACCCGGAGCTGGTCGCAGCTGGCGAGAAGGTCTTCAAGAAGTGTAAGGCTTGCCACCAGGTCGGCGAAGACGCGAAGAACCGCGTCGGTCCGGTGCTCAACGGGCTGATCGGGCGCCAGGCCGGGACGGTTGACGGCTTCAAATACTCGAGCGCGATGAAGCAGCACGGCGAGGACGGTCTGGTTTGGACCGAGCAGACGGTCGAGGAGTATCTCGCCGATCCGAAGGGCTACATTCCGAAGAACCGGATGTCCTTCGCCGGTCTGAAAGACCCCGAAGACGTCAAGGCGGTGCTCGCCTACATCGAGAGCCAAGGTGGCTAATACCCTCCCCGGGCGGGGGCTTCGGTCCCCGCTCACTTAAACCGACAGGGGCCTTCCGCCTGATCGTGTTTCGACGCCCGCGCTCCCCGCGGGCGTCTTTTCATTTCGTACCGCGTCTGGATTGCCTTCCGCCGGCGGGGTTGCAGCTCGCCGCTCCCCGGGGATACTTGCACCAAACCACGGGGGCAGGAATGGATCTGGAAGCACGCGCGCGCGAATTGTTCGACATCGGGGTGAAGACGGCCGACCCGGCAGCGGGGGTGACCCGCGCGATGGGCTGGGCGATGGAGAACCCGCCGGGGCCGGGCGGGCGCTGGCAGGTGGTCGCGCTCGGCAAGGCGGCGCTAGCGATGACTGCGGCGGCGCTGGACGCGCTGCCCGAAGAGGCGCAGGCGCTGGTTGTCACCAACCCCGAGAATGCCGAAGCGGCGCCCCCGCGCGCGGGCGTTACGCTGATCGCGGGCGACCACCCGGTGCCGGGCGAGGGCAGCGAGCGGGCTGGGCGCGCAATTCTGGAGTGCCTGCAGGGCTGTGGGCCGGAGGATCGCGTTCTGGCGCTGATCTCCGGCGGCGGCTCCGCGCTGGCCGTCGCGCCGGTCGAGGGGCTGAGCCTGTCGGACAAGGCCGAGGTCAGCCGCCTTCTGCTCGGCTGCGGGGCGGATATCACGCAGATGAACCTGATCCGTCAGCAACTTTCCCAACTCAAAGGCGGCGGCTGGCTGCTTGCCAGCGCGGCCCCGGTGACGGGACTGATCCTGTCCGACGTGCCGGGCGACGATCTGCGCGTGATTGCCTCGGGGCCGACGGTCGAGCCGATCGGTACGCGGGCTGAGGCGGCGCAGCTTTGCCGTGATCTCGGGATCTGGGAGGCTTTGCCCGCCCCTGTGCAGGCGCATCTTGATGCCTCCGGCGCCGAGCCCGCGCTCCCCGCTGCCCGCAACCGTTTGATCGGGGCGAACGGGCTGTCGGTCGCGGCGATGGTCTCTGCAGGCGCCGAGGTGGCGCCCTTCGCGCTCGACGGGGACGTGGCCGATCTCGCGCCGCAGATTGTGGCTCTGCTGCGCGATATGCCCGCAGGCGCTTTGGTCATGGGCGGTGAGACCACCGTTACTATCAAGGGTGACGGCCGCGGCGGGCGCAATCAGGAGCTGGCGCTGCGGGTGGCTTGCGCGGCGGAGGCGGCCGGGATCGAGGGCGCGTGGCGCTTCCTCTCGGGCGGCACCGATGGCCGTGACGGGCCGACGGATGCGGCGGGTGGTCTGGTGGGGCCGGGGACTTGCGCGGCGGCGCGGGCGGCGGGCGTCGATTGCGATGCGGCGCTTGCGCGCAACGACAGCTATCACGTCCTGCAGGCGGCCGATGCGCTGCTGATGACGGGGGCGACCGGCACGAATGTGGCCGATCTCGCGGTTTTGGTGAAAGGCTAGCTTAGCCGCGCTCTGCTTCGGCGGAACGCATCATCGGGCGCAGGCGGAGATAGGCTTCGCGAATGGCGGCGACGGTGATGATCGCGAGAGCGAGTGTGTCGAAAGCAACCATGCGTGTTTTCCTCGTAACGAAGCCTGAGTGGCGCGGCCTGAGCGGCGGGCGCCCTCGGAGCCTCGGCAAAGATTGAGGCGCAAAAAAGGCAGGATCACGACGATTGCGGGCCGTGCCTGCTCAGCGTTCAAGGATCAGCGTGCCGCGTGCGAATTCCACCTTCGCGAAGCGGGTGAGATAGGTCATGCCCAGAAGCGAGGTATCCATCGATCCGCGATTGACCACGGCGCGCAGGTTGCTGTCGTGGATCGGCCCCAGATCGAAGCGCTCCAGCCGCACCGGCGCGGTCGCGACGATGCCATTGGCGGTGCGCGCCTGCCCGATATAGGCGAGATCGGAAGTGTTGATGCCCGCGCGCTCTGCGGCGCGCTGGGTCAGCACGATCTGGCTCGCGCCGGTATCGACGACGAAGCGGATCGGCGTGCCGTTGACCTCGGCGGTGAGGTAATAATGCCCGTCGGGCGCTTGCGGCACCTCGATCCGGCCATCGCGCATCACCGCCTGATCGGGGATCGAGACTTGCCGCTGGATATCGGTCCAAAGCCCGACCGCGGCGAGCGTGCCGAGAAAGATCAGCCCCCAGATCGCGGCCTGTTGCATGGTGCGACCGGGACGGCGGCGGATTTCGAGCACGAAATACCCGCCCACGGCGACGAGCAGGAGGCTCAGATAGACCAGCCGTCCCCAGTTTTCGCTGATGATCGTCTCCACCATGATCCTCGTTACCCCTACCGATCTCTTTCAGATAGGTCCGCTCAGGTGACTTTCCCAGAGGGCGGATTGCCTCAGCCGGTCGGGACGCCGCCCATCAACCCCGCACCGTGCAGCCCGTCGAGGATGAACTGGATCGCCAGCGCGGCCAGCAGCATCCCCAGAAGCCGGGTGACGACCATCGTGCCGGTGCGCCCCAGCGCGCGCTCGATCGGCGTGGCGAGCAGGAACATCACGAGGACACAGCCCAGCACCAGAAGCATCATGGCGATGATCGCCACGACATGCAGCCAGTCGCCGCCCTCGCGCCCTGCCAGCAGGATCATCGTGGCCATCGCGCCGGGGCCGGCCAGCAGCGGCGTCGCCAGCGGGAAGACGGACGGATCGGTCTCGGGGTCGGCCTCGTGCTCCTCGCCCTGCGCCTCACGGCGCTTGGTGCGGCGCTCGAACAGCATGTCGAGCGCGGTGAGGAACAAAAGCACCCCGCCCGCGATGCGGAAGGCGGGCATGGAAATGCCGATCCCGGCGAGTATCTTGTCGCCGAAGATGCCGAACAGCGTCAGCAGCACGGCGGCGATGATGAGCGCGCGGAAGGCGATGCGCAGACGCGCGCGGTGGCTTTCGCCCAGCGTCAGCGCGATGAAGACCGGGGCCAGACCGATTGGATCGATGATGACGAAAAGCGTCACGAAAGCAGTGATGTATTCGGCACCGATCACGTAGGGGCATCCCTTCCAAGTTTCGCAGGCGAGCCTAGCGTCATCCCCGATCCCCCGCCAGCCCTTCCCCGGCGTCTTCGGGAGAGGCTTCGGCGGGCGCAGAGGGCAGGGCGGCGCGGATCTTCGCGGCCAGACTCGCGGCCCCTCCGGCAAGGCGCGGATCGTCCACCGCCTCGGCCAGATCGAGCAGGTGATCGAGTGCCGCCAGCTCCTCTCGGGTCAGCACCAGAGGCGGCAGGCCCACGGCCCGGCGGAGGATGTAGCCCACGCCGCGTTCCCCCTCGACAGGCACCCCATAGGCCGAGATTTCCGCCATGTCGCGCCAGATCGTGCGGGCGGAAACGCCCAGCCGCTCGGCCAGGTCGCTGGCGCGATGCATCTTGCCGTCGCGCAGGATAGCGATGATCTGTTGCAGCCGCTCGTCGCGGGTCATGGGGCTCTCCGATAGGGTCGCGAGAAGGGTAACGCGAGGGCGGGCAACTGACAATGAACTGTCAGTAATCTGCCCCTCAAAGCCCCGTTTGGGCGGAATCGGTCTAGGATTGAGGCCCGCATGATCCTAAAACTCGGGACCGACATAAGGCGCGGGCGGCGGGCCCGTGACCAGAGGAGAGACAACAATGCTCAACAATATCGGCCTTCCCGGCCTTCTTCTGATCGCCGTCGTGGTTCTGGTTCTTTTTGGCCGCGGCAAGATTTCCTCGCTCATGGGTGAAGTCGGCAAAGGCATCACCGCCTTCAAGAAAGGCGTGAGCGACGGCTCGAAAGAAATCGAGGACGGCACCGTCGACGAGGCACGTGACGTGACCCCGGCTGACGAAGTCCAGAAAGAAAAAGACAAGGCCTGAGCCTGATCGCATTCGGGGGTTGCGGGCTGGTGCCCGTTTGCCTTTGCGTCCTCAATCGGCCGGAGGCCTGAGCACTCATGTTAGACATCGGTTGGAGCGAGCTTCTGCTGATCGGCGTCGTGGCGCTGATCGTCGTGGGGCCGAAGGATCTGCCCAAGATGTTCCACCAGCTTGGCCGCATCACTGCGAAGGCCAAGGCGATGGGGCGCGAGTTTTCGCGGGCGATGGAAGATGCGGCGAAGGATACCGGGCTTGATGAAGCCGCGGGCTCCGTGCGCGATCTGAAATCGCTGGCGTCCAAGAAATCGCTCGGGCTCGACGCGCTGGAAAAAGCGACCGATGCGTTCGAGAAATGGGAGCCGGGCCGGTCCGAGAGTGGGAAGACCTCGCTCAAGCCCGATCCCGAGGCGGAGCCGCCCAAGCCTGAGGCAGCCCAACCCGAGGCGAGCCCGGCCGAGACGGCCAAACCCGAGACATCCAAGACGGCAAGCAAGCCGGCGGCCAAGCCCGCTGCGAAGAAAGCCGCGCCGAAGACCGCAGCCAAGACTGGCGCCAAGACGACTGGCACCAAGACGGGCACTTCGACCGCAGCGAAATCCAGCGCCAAGCCGGCAACCAAGTCGAGCAGTAAACCCGCCGCGAAAACCGGTGCCAAACCGGCGGCCAAAAAGACGGCGGCGAAGAAACCCGCCGCGAAGAAGGGTGACGCATGAGCGACAATAACGAGATCGAGGAAAGCTCGGCCCCGCTGATCGAGCACCTTGCCGAACTGCGCACGCGCATCCTCTATTCGCTGGGGGCCTTCATCGTCGCGATGGTGGTCTGCTACACGGTCTGGAACCCGATCTTCAACTTCCTGACCCGCCCGGTCTGCTCGGCACTGGAATCGCGCGGCGAGCAATGCGGCCTCTACCTGATCAAGCTGCAGGAAGGCTTCTTCGTCGCGATCAACATCTCTTTCCTCGGCGGTTTTGCCCTGGCTTTCCCGATCATCGCCTATCAGATGTGGCGGTTCGTGGCGCCGGGCCTCTATCGCAACGAGAAGAACGCTTTTCTGCCCTTCCTGATCGCCTCGCCGGTGATGTTCTTCCTTGGCGCGGCGTTTGCCTATTACATCATCCTGCCGCTGGCCTTTAACTTCTTCCTCGGCTTCCAGCAGGGCGAGATCGGCGCGACTTCGGGCGCGAACGAGATGGCCGCCATCGGCTTCCAGGGTTCGGTGCAGGAATATCTCAACCTGACGATCAAGTTCGTCATGGCTTTCGGGATCTGCTTCCAGCTGCCCGTGCTGCTGTCGCTGATGGGCAAGGCGGGGCTCGTGTCCTCCGAAGGTCTCGGCAACATGCGCAAATACGCGGTGGTCGCGATCCTCGTGGTGGCGGCGATCGCCACGCCCCCGGATGTGATCTCTCAGGTCATTCTGTTCACGGTGGTTTACGGTCTCTACGAGATTTCCATCCAGCTCGTGAAACGGATCGAGAAGACCCGCGAAGCCCGGATGCGCGCCGAAGGCACCTGGATCGACCCCGACGAATGGGACGATGACGAGGACGAAGAAGACGAGAAGGACGGCAAGGCATGAGTGACGCGGCGCTGAACCGGATCGCCACGGCGCTGGAGCGGCTCTCGCCCGCTCCGCAGCCCGCCCCCGACTTCGCCTCGGCCAGCGCCTTCATCTGGCACACGGCACCGGATCGGTTGGAGCCCGTGCCGCAGGTGAACCGCGTCGACCTCAGCCTGCTGCACGGCATCGACCGCTCGCGCGACACGCTGCTGGCCAACACGCTGCAATTCGCGCGCGGGGCGGCGGCGAACAATGCGCTTCTCTGGGGCGCGCGCGGCATGGGGAAATCTTCGCTCGTGAAAGCGGCCCACGCCGCGGCGGTGGCCGAAGGGCTACCGCTGAAACTGGTGGAGCTTGCACGCGAGGATCTGCCGTCCGTCGGCCGTCTGCTCGCGCATCTGCGCGACGCGCCCGAGATGCGCTTCATCCTGTTCTGCGACGATCTCTCGTTTAGCCATGACGACCAGCATTACAAATCGCTGAAAGCGGTGCTGGATGGCGGGATCGAGGGGCGGCCCGCGAACGTGATCCTCTATGCCACGTCGAACCGGCGTCACCTGATGCCGCGCGACATGATCGAGAACGAACGTTCGACCGCGATCAGCCCGTCCGAGGCGGTGGAAGAGAAAGTCTCGCTATCCGACCGTTTCGGTCTGTGGCTGGGCTTCCACCCGTGTTCGCAGGACGAATACCTCACGATGATCCGCGGCTATTGCGACAGCTACGGCGTGGAGATTTCCGACGAGGAACTGCGCGCCGAGGCCATCGAATGGCAGGCCACGCGCGGGGCGCGTTCGGGCCGTGTGGCATGGCAGTATTTTACCGATCTGGCCGGGCGGCGCGGCGTCGCGCTGTAAGCGCGCCTCGCCGCATAACTGGCGTCGCGGGCAGGGGGCTCAGACCCCCAGCCGATCGCGCAGCGCATACCACCACGACCCCGCGACCGAATAGGGCACGCGGAAGGTGCGCCCGCCGGGGAACGGAATCCAAGGCAGTTTCGCAAACGTGTCGAACCGGGTCAGATCGCCGTTGATCGCCTCCGACAGGATGCGTCCGAAAGTATGCGAGCCGGTGACGCCGTGGCCCGAGTAGCCATGCGCGAAATAGGTGTTCTGCCCGATCCGGCCCATCTGCGGCACGCGGCTGAAGGAGAGCGCGAAATTGCCCGACCAGGCGTAGTCGATCTTGGTGCCCTTGAGCTGCGGGAAGACCTTCTCGAGGTTCTTCCAGAGCTTCGCCTTGATGTCCTTCGGATCCGCCCCGCCATAGACCGTGCCGCCGCCGAACAGCAGGCGGTTGTCGGCGGACATGCGGTAATAGTCGAGGATGTAGCGCACGTCCTCGATACAGGCATCGGACGGCATCAACTCGTGGGCCTTCGCCTCGCCCAGCGGTTCGGTCGCCATCACCTGCGTCGAGACGGGCATCACGCGGCGCTCCAGCGTGGGCACAACATGGCCGAGATAGGCATTGCCGCACAGCACAAGCGTCTTCGCGGTGATCTGGCCCTTCGCGGTCTTGATCACCGGGCGAGCGGCTTCGGTGTCGACGGAGGTCACAGGGGACATCTCGTAGATCGTGCCGCCGAGCTTCTCGACGGCCGCCGCCTCGCCAAGCGCGAGGTTTAGGGGATGCAAATGTCCGCCCTTATGGTCGATCATGCCGCCCGCATAGAGGTCGGAATTCGCATGCTCGCGCATCTGCTCGCGGCTCAGCATCTCCTGGCTTTCGATGCCGTAGCTGCGCCAGAGCTTCCAGCGCGCTTCCAGCTCATGCATGTGCTTCGCCGTCAGCCCCGCGAAGACATTGCCGGGCTTCAGGTCGCACTGGATGTCATAGGTTGCGACGCGCTCGCGGATGATGTCGCCGCCTTCCATCACGAGGCCGGCGACGAAATTCGCGGTGTCCTGTCCGTAGCGGCTCTCGATCACGTCGAGGCTCGCGTTCAGCCCGTTCACGACCTGACCGCCATTGCGGCCCGAGGCGCCCCAGCCGATGCGCGCGCCTTCGACGACGGTGACGCTGTAGCCTTTTTCAGCCAGATGAAGCGCGGTCGAGAGGCCCGAGAAGCCCGCGCCGACGACGCAGATATCTGCCTCCTGATCGCCCACCAGTTCCGCGCGCAAGGGTGCCGGGTTGGCCGAAGCCGCGTAGTAGCTGCCGGTATGGCTGCCGTCGCCCGCATAGGGGTGGGTCTGATGGGTCATGTCGCGCACTCGTCTGAAAGGGGCGTTTGGCTTTCGGTGCCACGCGCGCGCGCCAAGCGCAAGCGGGCTCAGCCCGCCCGCGTCAGCATCCCGAACAAATCGCGCGGATCGTCGGGGTCTGCCATAAGATCGAGCATCTGCGCGTAGTCGCCATCCTTCACGCGGTCATGGATGTAGCGGAGCGCGCTGAAATCCTCGATCGCGAAGCCCACGGAATCGAACAGTGTGATCTGTTTCGCGTCGCGTCGGCCCTCGGCCTCGCCGCGCATGACCTTCCACAGCTCGGTTACCGGATGGTCTTCGTCGAGTGCCTGGATCTCGCCCTCGATGCGGGTCTGCGGCGGGTATTCGACGAAGATCTCCGAGCGGGTGAGGATGTCGCGATGCAGTTCGGTTTTGCCGGGGCAGTCGCCGCCGATCGCGTTGATATGGATGCCGGAGCCGACCATGTTGTCGGTCAGGATCGTCGCATATTGCTTGTCAGCGGTGCAGGTGGTGATGACCTGCGCGCCTTCGACAGCTTCCTCGGCCGAGCGGCATTTGGTGACGTTGAACCCTTGCGCGGTCAGGTTCTTCGCGGCCTTCTCGGTCGCCGTCGGGTCGATGTCATAGAGCCGCAGCGTGTCGATGCCGCAGATCGCGCGGAAGGCCAGCGCCTGAAACTCGCATTGCGCGCCATTGCCGATCATGCCCATGACCGTCGCGCCCTTCGGAGCGAGGTATTTGCCCACCAGAGCCGAGGTCGCCGCGGTACGCAACGCCGTCAGCATCGTCATCTCGGTCATCAGCAGCGGGTAGCCCGTCGCGACCGAAGACAGCACGCCGAAAGCCGTCACGGTCTGGTGCCCGGTGCGGCCGTTCTTGGGGTGGCCGTTGACGTATTTGAAGCCGTAATTCTCGGCGTCCGCGGTCGGCATCAACTCGATCACGCCCTCCGCCGAATGGCTCGCCACGCGCGGCGTCTTGTCGAAATCCGGCCAGCGGCGGAAATCTTCCTCGATATAGGCGGCGAGGTCGCGCATCACCTGTTCGGGGCCGATCTCGTTCACCAGCTTCATCATGTTGGCGACGGAAACGAAGGGCACGAAAGCCAGTTTGGAGGGGGCGAGAGGTGACATATCCATCAAAAGCTCCGTGTCATGCGGTCGAGAACGCGGCGGCCAAAGAGGCTGGCTGCGAGGTCGCACAGCAGTTTCGCGGTGCGGCCGCGTTCGTCGAGGAAAGGGTTGAGCTCGACAATGTCGAGCGAGGTGACGAGGTCGCTGTCGCCGACCTCTTCCATGATCAAATGCGCCTCGCGGAAGGTGGCGCCGCCCGGCACGGTGGTGCCCACGGCGGGCGCGATGCTGGGGTCGAGGAAATCGACGTCGAAGCTGACATGCAGCAGGCCGTTGGCTTCGCGCACGCGGTCGAGAAAGGCGCGCAGCGGGGCCAGCACGCCGGTCTCGTCGATGGCGCGCATGTCATGGACTTCCAGGCCGATCTGCTTGATGCGCGCGCGCTCCGCCGGATCGACCGAGCGGATGCCCATCATGCAGAAATTCTTCGGATCGATGCTGGCTTCCAGTGGCGGGAAGGCCTCGAAGTCGGGTTGGCCGGTGACATAGGCCACGGGGGTGCCATGCAGGTTGCCGCTGGTCGTGGTCTCCAACGTGTGCAGGTCGGGGTGGGCATCGAGCCACAGGACGAACAAGGGGCGATCTTGCGTCTTCGCATGCCGCGCGAGGCCGCTTAGCGTGCCCGCGGCCAGCGCGTGATCGCCGCCGATGAAGATCGGGCGGTCATGGGTCTGCGCGGCATCGAAAGCCGCCTGCGAGAGCGCCTCGATCCAGGCACGGGTTTCGGCCAGATCGTGGATCGCGGGGTTCTTGTGCGGCACCGGCTTTTGCGGGGGGATCGACAGGTCGCCCAGATCATCCACCTCCCAGCCCAGCTCGGTCAGGATGTCGCCCAGCCCCGCGATGCGCAGACTGGCCGGACCCATGATGCAGCCGGGTTGCGAAGCGCCAGTTTGAATAGGCGCGCCCAGAATCGAAACTGTGCGTGTCATCGAGATCTCCCTTGTTGGTCTTAGTCTGACGAAATGGCGCAGAGGTTTCGCTTGTCAATTTGCGCAAATCGGAACTAAAATTGCGCAAAACGATCAATATACTGCGCAAAACGGAGGGAGCATGCAGCTCGATGATACGGACCGTGCGATCCTTGCGGCTCTGCGCGAGGATGCGCGGCTCTCCATCACCGATCTGGCGCTGCATGTCGGCGTCTCGCGCACCACTGCCCGGACACGTCTGGAGGCGTTGATCGCCTCGGGGCAGATCCGCCGCTTCACCATCGAGACGGAGACCGACGTGGAGGGGCAGGTGCGCGCGATCACGCTGGTCGAGTTGCAGGGCAAGATGTCGCGCGCGGTGATCCGGGCGCTGCATCGCATTCCGGAGGTGACAACGGTCTTCGCGACCAATGGCAACTGGGATCTGGTGGCGGAAATCCGGGCCGAGACCCTGGGCGAATTCGACCGGGCTTTGCGTGATATTCGGGAAATTCCGGGGGTGCTCAACAGCGAAAGCTGTCTGCTGCTTGCGCCTGTCGCCGGCTGAGCGGGCAGGGCGCGCGGGCGGGCCGAAACATCTCCGGCCCGCCGCAAAAGATCAGTTGAGGTAGGGCATCGGATCGACGGAATCGATCCCCTTGCGGACCTCGAAATGCAGATAGCCCTGATCGCCCGACGCGACCTTGGCGATAGTCTGGCCGCGCTTGACGCTCGCGCCTTTTTTCACCGTGATGCCGGTCACGTTGTAATAGACCGTCACCAGATTGTCGGGATGCTTGATCGCGAGGAAGGCGACATCGTCGGTGTCCTGGCTGATCAGCAGCACGGTGCCGCTCTCGGCGGCTTTCACCGAGGTTCCGGCCGTGGCCGAGATGTCGACGCCGTCGTTCGAGCCCTTCTTGTAGGGGCGGATGATCGAACCCGGCACCGGCATCGCCATCTTCGACGTGTCCGACGCCTTGGTGCGATCGGTGCTCATGTCCGGGGTCTTCGTCTTGACCGGCTCGGACGCTTTCGGCGGCGTCTTCTGGGGCAGGGGCTCTGCTGCGGACGGCGGCACCGGGGTCGGTGAACCGGTGCCCGGCGCAGTCGTGGCCGTTGCCGTTTCGACCTTCGCGGGCTGGCGGCTCGACGCGACCGGGATGATCAGCACCTGACCTTCACGCACGCGCAGATCGTTGGGCAGTCCGTTCCATTCGGCCAGCGCCTTCACCGGCACCGAGTAGTAGCGCGCGATGGAATAGGCGGTCTCGCCGCGTGCGACCTTGTGGCGGATCGGCTCGGCGCTGTTGGTGGAGACCGGGGCCGAGGCCGGCGTCGGTTTGGCGGGCTGGTTCGCCTGCGATCTATCGATCGCGTTCGAGGCGAGCGAGGTGATGTCGATCGTCTCAGAGGTCAGGGCACTGGAGTTGCCCGGCGTCGCGGAGCCGCCCGTGGTCGCGACCTTGTTGGGCAGGGCCAGCACTTCGCCCGCGTTCAGCACCGCATCGGGCGAGACCGCGTTGTAGCGAGCCAGCGCGCCGGGATCGGTGCCGATCCGCTGCGCGACGGAATTGACCGTATCGCCGCGGCGCGCCACGACGACCTGATAATTCGGGTAGGTGATGATGCCCTGCGCGTTCGGGCGCGGGCGGTCCTGCACCGCCTGCCGGGCGGCGGCGCTCGTGTCGAGCCCGCCATTGCCATAGCCGCGCATGTCCAGATCGAACCCGTTCGGGTTACAGGCGGCCAACGCCGTCAGCGCGACGCCACCTGCCAGGATCAGCCGCAGCCGGGAAATCTTCGTTGCCATCCGCTCGTCCTCACTGTCTCTCAGACCTCTTCGGGGTCCGTTCTTACCTGCCACTTAGTCGTTTGCCACGCCCTCTACGAGGGGAACAAAGCGCACCGGACGTAATTCTTCGTAATCGAAACCCGTCTCGAGCCGGCGCACCCGGATCAGGCTTTGCACCGTGTCCGACTGGCCCACGGGCAAAACCATGATACCCCCGATCTTCAGCTGGGCCAAGAGCGGCCCGGGCGGGTCTTCCGCGGCGGCAGTCACGATGATTCGATCAAAGGGCGCCTGATCGGGCAGCCCGTGCGAGCCGTCCCCGGAAATCGCGACGATATTGGTGAGCCGCAGCGCGTTGAAGACGCCTTCGGCCTCGCGCACCAGCCTGCGATGCCGGTCCACGGTATAGACGCGGCGGGCGAGCTGGCTCAGGATCGCGGCCTGATAGCCCGAGCCGGTGCCGATCTCGAGCACGGTGTCGCGCGAGCCCACATCCGCGGCTTGCGTCATCAGCCCCACGACCGAGGGCTGCGAGATCGTCTGCCCGCAGGCGATGGGCAGGGGCATGTCCTCATAAGCGCGGTCGGCGAAGATGCCGCGCACGAACTGGCCGCGGTCGATCCCCTCCATCGCGTGCAGCGTGCGCGCGTCGGTCACGCCCTTGGAGCGCAGTGCGAAGAGGAACCGCATCTTGCGCTCGGCCAGATCCTCTTCCGCATCCTCGCTCATCCCAGACGGGCCTCCAGATCGGCGATCACGTCATGCGCCGTCAGATCGGCGCGCATCGGCGTGACCGATATATAGCCGTCGAGATTGACGGCGGCATCGGTGCCCGGCTGCGTCGGGGTGTGCTGCGGGCCGCCCTTGATCCAGAGGAAACGTCGCCCCGAGGGCGCGTGATGCGCCTCGGTCGAGAAGAAGCAATCCTTGCGGAAGCCCTGCGCTGCGACCTTGTGGCCTTTGACGTCTTTGGCCAGCACCGGCGGGAAGTTGACGTTGTAGAAGACCCGGTAATCGCCGTCGTCCCAGATGCCCTGATCGATCAGCTTGCGCACCAGCGCCGCGCCATGGACCCGGGCCGCCTCGAACATGTCGGGGGCGTTGAAGACCTCGGGGCCGATGAATTGCGACAGGGCGATCGCGGGCACGCCTTGCAGCGCCGCCTCCATCGCGCCGCCCAACGTGCCGGAATAAAGCGCGTTGTCGGCGGAGTTGTTGCCCCGGTTCACGCCCGAGAGCACCAGATCGGGCCGTTGCTCCTCCAGCACGTCATACAGCCCAGCCATCACGCAATCGGCGGGGCTGCCTTCGGCGGCGAAACGACGCTCGGCCAGTTTCGAGATCATCATCGGCCGGGTGTAGGAAATGCAATGGCCGACGCCCGATTGCTCGAAAGCCGGCGCGACCGTCCAGACCTCGCCATCGGGGCCTGCCAGTTCTTCGGCGATCTCGCCCAGAACGGCCAGTCCCGGTGCGTCGATCCCGTCGTCATTGGTGATGAGAATACGCATGCTGCCCCCAGTTCGCCGTCGCGTCACCCGATGCTTACCGTGCGGCGGATGAAGGGTAAAGCGGGGGCGGGCGACAGCGCGGATGTGTCGCCAAAGCGCCGCAGCCGGAGGGCATTTCGGCGGCGCTTTGGTCGTTCTCAGAGCGTGTCGAGGATGCGCCGTGCCTCGGCGTGGCGATCGGCCAGCGCCTCGCGATCTTCGCCGGGGAAGAACCGTCCGCGCAGCGCGGTCGCCATCGGCGCAGGCTCCGCAATCACCACGCGCGGCCCGATCTTCACGGTCTCGGCCTGCCACGAGCGCATCATCGCCATCTGCGCGGCTTTCGTAGCCCCATAGATGCCGAAGAATTTCTGCCCTGCACGCGGATCGTCGAAGGCCAGCGCGGTGCCTTCGCGCGCGAGCAGCAGCGGCTCCATCAGCCCGATGAGCTGCGCGGTCGCGGTCACGTTCACCTTGACCGAATTGGCCAGTTCCTTCGCGTCGATATGCCCGGTCGGCGAGAGCGGTGCGGCATGGATCGCCGTGTGCACCCAGAGATCGAGCCCACCCCAGCGCGCGCCGATCGACTGCGCGAGATGCGCCATCTGATCGGGTTCGGTCACGTCGAGCGGACCGAGCGAAGCGGTGCCGCCCTTCGCCTGAATGCGGTCGTCGAGCTCTTCCAGCGCGCCGGTGGTCCGTGCGACGGCCATGACATGCCAGCCGTCTGCGGCCAAAGCTTCGGCGATCGCCCCGCCAAGGCCACGCGAAGCGCCTGTGACAAGCGCCAGTTTCTTGCCCTGCGAAGGGTCTTGGGTCTGATCCGTGCTCATGGCGCGTTTCTTGCCACCACACCCGGCGTCGCGCAAGCGTGCAGATGCACGTCCCGCGCCTTTCCCGCTGTTTTGCAGACTGACGGGCGAGCGCGTTGGGCAGCTTTACAGTGCTGGCCTCCTGGCCGGGGGCGGCGCTACGCTTTGTCCTGAAGTCGGGCGAGGGCGGCGGCGCACATGCCCGCGCTCAGCCATTGGCATTCGGCGCAGATCGTCTGATGCACATCGGCGGGCAGGGCGGCCATCCGCTCCAGCGCCTCGCCCCATGTCAGCAGATCGCCCGGCGCAATCTCCAACGCCTCGGCATGGGCCGCGTCCAGACGGTCGATCTTCGCCTGCGCGGTGCAGCCTGATCCGCGCCGCGACGGGCAGGGGCCGCAGATATCATCCGCCGCGCCCACCACCTCGATCTCCACCGCCGCGCCGTCCGCGCGCCGCAGGCGTCCTTCGACGATCTCGGTCATATTCGCGGTGAAGAGATCCGAATATCCCTTCCCCTCGAAGCCAAGCGAGCAGAGGAAATGATGCGGGCGATATGTCAGACGGTCAGCCATGTCTTCGCTCTTGGGTAAATATCCCGGGGGATGAATGGCGCAGCCAGAAGGGGGCAGCGCCCCCTTTTCCCGGTATCAGAATAGAAAATGGGCCGGAAGGTCTCCCCTCCGGCCCGCAATGATTTGGCTTACGCTCAGCGCTTGGCGATATCGACGTAATCGCGATAGGTCGCGCCGGTGTAAAGCTGACGCGGGCGACCGATCTTGCCGGTCGGATCTTCGATCATCTCTTTCCACTGCGAGATCCAGCCGACGGTGCGCGAGAGCGCGAAGATCGGGGTGAACATCGAGGTCGGGAAGCCCATCGCCTCGAGGATGATGCCCGAGTAGAAGTCGACATTCGGATAGAGCTTCTTCGAGACGAAATAGTCGTCCTCCAGAGCGATCTTCTCGAGTTCCTTAGCGACCTGAAGGGTCTCGTTGTCGTGGATGCCGAGCAGGTCGAGCACCTCGTCCGCCGATTCCTTCATGACCTTCGCACGCGGGTCGAAGTTCTTGTAGACGCGGTGGCCGAAGCCCATCAGGCGGAAGGGGTCATCCTTGTCCTTGGCGCGCTTGATATATTCCGGGATCTGATCGACGGTGCCGATTTCGCGCAGCATCTCGAGGCAGGCCTGGTTTGCGCCGCCGTGGGCGGGGCCCCAGAGGCAGGCGATGCCGGCTGCGATACAGGCGAACGGGTTCGCGCCCGAGGAGCCTGCCAGACGCACGGTCGAGGTCGAGGCGTTCTGCTCGTGATCGGCGTGGAGCGTGAAGATACGGTCCATCGCCTTCGCGAGCGCCGGCTCGATCTTGTAGTCTTCGGCCGGGACCGAGAAGCACATATGCAGGAAGTTCTCGGCGTAGCTCAGCTCGTTCTTCGGATAGACGAAGGGCTGACCGATCGAATACTTGTAGGCCATCGCGGCGATCGTCGGCAGCTTCGCGATCAGACGGATCGAGGCGACTTCGCGCTGCCACGGGTCCGAGATGTCGAGGCTGTCGTGATAGAAGGCCGAGAGCGCGCCCACGACGCCGACCATGGTCGCCATCGGGTGGCTGTCACGGCGGAAGCCCTGGAAGAACTGCTTCATCTGCTCGTGGATCATCGTGTGACGGGTCACGCGATATTCGAAATCTTCCATCTGCTGCTTGCTCGGCAGTTCCCCGTAGAGAAGCAGGTAGCACACTTCGAGATAGTGCGATTCCGAGGCGAGCTGGTCGATCGGGTAGCCGCGATACAGCAGCTCGCCCTTGCCACCATCGATGAAGGTGATCTTGGACTCGCAGGCTGCGGTCGAGGTGAAGCCCGGATCGTAGGTGAAGACGTCGGCTTGACCGTAGAGCTTGCGGATATCGAGCACGTCGGGACCAGCCGAGGGCGAGAGCACGGGAAGCTCATAGGTTTGTCCGTCAAGCGAGAGCGTGGCGGTCTTCGAATTGTCTGCCATGTAAATTCCCTTTCATCCTCCGGCTGGGCCGCGCCGGTCTATCGCGTCCGGACAGGCGTCCGGAGAGGGCGGCCAGGCCTCAGGCCGCCTGATCGTCGAGTCGTGCCAGAGTTTCCTCTTGGCCCAAAACGAGCATCATATCGAATACGCTGGGGGTAGCCGCTCGCCCCGCCAAGGCCGCCCGCATCGGAGCAGCGACCTTCCCAAGGCCCAGTCCGTGCGCTTCGGCAACCTGTCCGACGGCGGCTTCCAGGTCTTCCCGCGACCAATTAGCGCGTTGCAGCGCAAAGGTCAATTCACTCAGTATACCACGGGATACATCATCGAGCGCCTTGGCCGCTTTCTCTTCGATCTCGATCGGGCGCTGCGTCAAAGAGAAGTGCGCCTTTTCAAGAAGTTGCGGCAACATCTTCGCCGACCCCTTCACGATGGGAAGCGTGCGCATAAGCGCAGATTTCTGTGCGTCACCCAGCGGGGGTTTTTCTGCAGCTGCGAGATAACCTTCGATTTCGCGCAGCAATTCGGCCTCATCGGTGATCGCGATATGCTGGCCGCAGATATTTTCGAGCTTCTTGAAATCGAGCCGCGCCGGCGCCTTGTTGATGCCGGTGATGTCGAACCATTCCTTCGCCTGCTCATCGGTGAAGAATTCGTCGTCGCCATGGCTCCAGCCGAGCCGCGCGAGGTAGTTGCGCATCCCCGTCGCCGGATAGCCCATCGCCTGATACTGCTCGAGGCCGACCGCGCCGTGGCGTTTCGACAGCTTCTTGCCGTCGGGGCCGTGGATCAGCGGGATATGCGCGAAGGTGGGCACGTCCCAGCCCATCGCGCGATAGACCAGCATCTGCCGCGCGGCATTGACGAGATGGTCGTCCCCGCGGATCACATGGGTCACGCCCATATCATGGTCATCGACGACAACGGCCAGCATGTAGGTGGGTGTGCCATCAGAACGTAAACAAATCATGTCATCGAGCTGATCGTTGCGGATCGTCACCTCGCCCTGCACGGCGTCGGTGATCACGGTCGTGCCCTCGCGGGGCGCTTTCAGACGGATCACGTAGGGCGCATCCGGATGCGTCGACGGATCGGCATCGCGCCACGGCGAGGGGAACATCTGCCCCTTGTTCGCCGGGTCCTCGCGGAAGGCCGCGATCTCTTCCTGCGTGGAGAAGCACTTATAGGCGTGGCCTTTCTCCAGCATCTGATGGGCGACCTCGGCATGGCGGGCCGCGCCCGCAGCCTGGCTCACCACGTCGCCGTCATAGTCGAGCCCCAGCCATTCGAGCCCCTGAAGGATCGCCGCCGTGGCCTCGGGGGTGGAGCGTTCGCGATCGGTATCCTCGATACGGAGCAGGAATTTGCCGCCGCGCCCACGGGCATAGAGCCAGTTGAACAGGGCCGTGCGCGCACCGCCGATATGCAGATAGCCGGTGGGAGAGGGGGCGAAACGGGTGACAATCTGGTCGGACATGTCGGGACCTTTCTTCGCGGGCTCTTACCGGCCCGCGTTAACCTATCGGAAACCATCAAGCGCATAGGCTTTCTCGGCTCGATGCATAAGCAGGGACGGGGCCGAGGACAAGCATGGCGATCAATGCCGAACCCGGCGACTGGGCGCAGGCGGAGGGCGCGACGGGCGCGGGCCGCGCTCCGCGTCTGATCGCGGCGCTCTTCGGGGGGCTCTCCGATCCGCTGGGCGCGCTGGCGCGGGCCCGCGCGCAGCTTTTTCTGTGGATGCCAGTGGCGCTCGGCGTCGGGGTCGGTGCGTATTTCTCCCTCGGGATCGAGCCGGGATGGCCTATCTACCTGAGCACGCTCGTAATCTGCGCGCTCTCTCTCGCGCTTTGGCTGCGCGCTGCGGCATGGTTTCGGCTGCCCGCGGCGCTGATCGCCCTTGCGGCTCTGGGGCTGTTGCTCGCAGGGCTGCGCGCCCATCTCGTTGCCGCCCCGGTGCTGCAGTATCGCTATTACGGCCCCGTCAGCGGGCGGATCGTGAAAATTGACCGCGCGCGCTCCGACCTGATCCGGCTGACGCTGGACCGGGTGCGGATCGACCGAATTCCGCCCGCCAAGACCCCGGCGCGGGTGCGCGTGACGCTGCACGGCGATCAAAGTCAGTTCAGCCCCGAGCCCGGCACGCAGGTCATGCTCACGGCGAATCTCTCGCCCCCGCCGCCGCCAGCGGCCCCAAGGGATTACGATTTTCGCCGCACCGCTTGGTTCGATCGCCTCGGCGCGATCGGTTATACCCGCGCGCCGGTGCTGCGCATTGCGCCACCCGATCCCGGCGACTGGGCGATGGCGGCGCATCGGGCGCGGATGCGGCTCTCGGCGGCGATCCAGGCGCG
>NZ_DFRG01000039.1:0-21373 GCF_002378135.1 Thioclava sp. UBA3469 | reverse complement strand
ACGAGCCCGAGCCCCTCCCCGTTCTTGCGCCATTGATCCGGCAGGAAATCCACTACCGGCTCCTGCGCAGCGATCAGGGCGACCGTCTGTGGTCCTTCGTCGCCGCCGGTAGCCCGAACCAACGCATTCTCGCCCTGCTCAACTGGATGAAGCTCAACTATGCCGAGCCCCTCCGGGTGGACGACCTCGCGGCCCGCGCACAGATGAGCAGTTCGACCTTTCACCAGCATTTCCGCGAGCTCACCACGATGAGCCCGCTCAAATACCAGAAATGGCTCCGTCTAAACGAGGCGCGCCAATTGATGCTCAACGACCATCTCGATGCAGCCAGCGCGGCCTTCCAGGTTGGCTATGAAAGCCCCTCGCAGTTCAGCCGGGAATACTCCCGGCTGTTCGGAAATCCTCCCAAGAAGGATATCGACCAGCTGCGGCTCGATGTAGCGATATAAGACGCCTATATCGCTTGAGGCGGGGTTTCTTGCGCTGCGTGAATTCGATCCAAAATTCGAGCTTCAAGGCCAGAGGCGGGAATGTTGGCTTAGACGAAGCCGCGTCGCGACATAAGCGTCAGCAACGACGGTCCGGTTCGGGCCGGGATCTTCCCTGTGCGCTCTCACATTGGTCGGAAGGGGCGGCGAAAGAGCCACCCTGCCCGCCGCGCGCTCGGGGCCAACGTGAGCTTGGCGGCTCACCACGCGCACCGTAGGATACGGGGCATGGGGTATGTGACGTCTCTCTTCGCACGCAAAATCGTTGCCGCAGCGGGCGGTGGCGTTGATGCTGCCGCGATGCTGGCCAGCGTCGGGATTACTCCTGACGATCCCTGGAACGCCGGGCGGATGGTTTCCGCCGAGCGTTACTACGACATGCTCGAGAAAATTGCCGATCAGATCGACGTGACGGATCTTCCGCTGCGCACGGGCGCCTCGATGCGGCTTGATGAATACGGTGCGCTTGGACTGGCCTTCAAGGCCGCAACGACGCTCGGAGCGTCCTACGCGCGGGTCGAACGCTATGCGCGCCTCTGGACCAGCGTCGTCGAATACGAGCTGCGACCGGAGGCCGGGGGCACGCTCTTCATCCTGCACCGTGAAGGCGATCGGCGCCTCGGGATGCGGCTATCGAACGAGGCGACCCTCGCGAGCGCCGTGTCCATCGCAAGGCAGGTCTCCCCAGTGCCCCTCGCGCCCGTGGAAGTGCTTGTCCGGCATCCCGCCCCGCGCTCGATTACCGCACACGAAGATTGGTTCGGCTGTCCGGTGCGCTTCGGGGCCGATCTCGACGCGATCCTCTATGACAACGAGACGCTGGCCCGGCCCAATATTCTTGGGGACGAGGGTATTTCGAAATATCTAGCGAAGCATCTCGACGCGGAAATGGCCGAGATCACGCAGGAGCCCGCGCTAGTATTGCAGGCGAAAACCGCAGTCGCCCAATCCCTCAGCGAGGGCGCACCCAAAATGGCCGAAATCGCCCGCAGTCTCGGGCTGAGTGCGCGGTCCTTTCACCGGCGCCTCTCCGAGCACGGGGTGAACTTTCAGAGCCTCACCGAGGAAACCCGCCGCGACCTCGCCGAGGGGCTCTTGCGGGACGAGAGCCATTCCCTGGCCGAAATCGCGTTCCTCACCGGGTTCTCCGAGCAGAGCGCCTTTACCCGCGCGTTCAAGCGCTGGGTCGGCACGACGCCGGCGAGCTACCGCAAGGATATGACCCACCGCTGACGGGCGCGTTGGCGACGGCGGTCAAAAGGCTGGCCTCACCGGTCAAGACCGCGCTGCCTCCCCCGCTTATCCCTAGGTTATCGCAACCGAAGCCAGGGAGACAGCCCATGCAAGACCGAGAGATTCTCGTCATCGGCGCAACCGGCAAGACCGGCCGCCGCGTCGCCAACCGCCTCGAGGCGCGGGGCCTTCGCGTGCGCCGCGGCTCGCGCAGCTCTGCAACGCCCTTCGATTGGGACGCCCCCGAAACCTGGGCACCAGCCCTGCGCGGGGCGCGCGCAGCCTACGTCACCTACTTTCCTGACCTTGCTTTCCCTGGGGCGGTGGAAAAGCTCGAGTCCCTCTGTGAGACGGCCCGCGACGTTGGCGTCGAACACCTCGTGCTGCTCTCCGGTCGCGGCGAACACCACGCCCGGCTGGGCGAAGAGGTGGTGCGCAAGTCCGGCACCGACTTCACGATCGTCCGGGCCGCCTGGTTCGCCCAGAACTTCTCCGAGGGCTACCTTCGCGATCCGGTCCTTGCCGGTATCCTTCCGATGCCCGGCGGCGATGTCGTCGAGCCCATCATCGACATCGACGACATTGCCGAGGTCGTCGTCGCCGCGCTGACCGAAGACGGCCATAAGGGCGAACTCTATGAGGTGACGGGACCGCGGCTGATGACATTTGCCGACATGGCGGGCGAGCTTTCGCGGGCCACCGGGCGCGAGATCCGGCACATCCCGATCAGCTTCGAGGCGTTCCACGAGGCCGTCGCGCAGGCTGGCGGCGACTTCGTCGCCGACGTCTTCACGGCCATCGCGCGCGAAACGCTGGACGGGCGCAACGCCCAGACCGCGGACGGCGTGATGCGCGCGCTCGGCCGTGGCCCCCGCGACTTTGCGGATTTCGCCCGGGCCGCCGCCCGAACCGGCGCCTGGACAAGCGCTGCCTGATACCGCCCCACGAAAGGAAAATGACATGAGCCCCACCCTGTTCGAGAAGATCGCGCTCGGCCTCTCCGGCCTCACCGCGTTCACCATCGGCGCGTCCATCCTGTTCGTGCCGCACGCCTTCTACGCCAGCTACGGCATCACGTTGGGCGACGACGCCAACCTGCTGAGCGAACTGCGCGCGCCCGGCGCCGGGCTCGCGGGGTTCGGTCTTCTGATGCTGCTCGGCATCTGGCGGCAGGCAGCCCTGCCCATCGCGATCGCGGCGGCCCTGACGGTCTTCATCGCCTTTCCGGTCGGACGGCTGGTCGGGCTGGTCGCGGACGGGATGCCCTCGGGCAACGTGATCGGTGCCCTCATCGTGGAACTGATCCTCGCCGCGCTCTGCCTGGCCGCATTCCGCCGCCGCCTTTGGCAGCGGGCACCCGGCCTCTCGGCGGCGCAGCCCGCGCGCTGAGCCTGCCGTGCCGGCGCGGCGCTTCCGCGCGTGATCGATATGACCGGGGAGTTGGACAGCGCATGGCATCCAAAGGGTTGATTTTCATCGCTCGCTGCCACCTGCACCGCGCCGTCGTCGCCATCTCCAACCGAACGCTCCAAAAGGAGACACCCCGATGATCCAACAACTCTTCGAAATCAGCCTCGTCGCCGCAACGCTTGCCACGGGCCTCGTCGCAGGTGTGTTTCTCTCATTCTCCGATTTCGTGATGCGCGCGCTTGGACGGGCCGAGCCCGCAGCCGGGATCGAGGTGATGCAGATGATAAACCGTGAGGTCTATCGGTCGCTATTCGCCACGCTCCTGCTCGGGCTGGCCTTCGTCTCGATCCTGCTCGCGGTGGTCGGGATATTCCTTGCGGGAACTGACGTGGCGCTCTGGCTCGCCGCTGCCGCCGGGTTCTACATCGTCGGTGTCGTGGCGGTCACCGCCCGCAGGAACGTGCCGATGAATCAGCGTCTTGACCGCATGGAGCACCAGAGCCCCGGCGCACATGCCTATTGGGCCAGCTACACGCGCGACTGGACCCGCTGGAACCATCTGCGCTGGGTGGCCGCACTGGCCGCCTCGATCGGCTACCTCGGCGCGACCGTCACGATCGCCGGACAGGTGTGACAAGGTTCGGGCAGGAGCCGCCGCGCTCGGATCTGCCGCGCATTAGGGAGGACAAGACCATGATCGATACACCGCTGACCATTCGCCCGGCCCGCGAGACCGATCTGTTCGAGATCGTCGAAATGCTGGCCGACGATCCGCTGGGGGCCACGCGCGAGGATTTGCGCGCGCCCCTGCCAGAGGACTACCGCGCGGCCTTTTCCGCAATCGAAAACGACCCGAACCAGCGGCTGGTCGTTGCCGAGCGCAAGGGAGCGGTCGTCGGAACATTGCAGCTCAGCTTCCTGCCCGGCCTCGCCAGACAGGGCGCCTGGCGCGGACAGATCGAGGCGGTGCGGATCGCGCGCGATCACCGGGGCGGCAAGCTTGGTGAGGCGATGTTTGCCTGGGCGATCAACGAATGCCGGGCGCGCGGGTGTTCGCTGGTTCAGCTCACCACGGACAAGGCCCGTCCGGACGCGCACCGCTTCTATGACCGTCTGGGATTTGAACCGACCCATGTCGGATACAAGCTGAAGCTCTGAGGGAGGGGCGACTAATCCCGCAGGCGAACTCCAAAGAACCATGTCGCGCTTTCCGCGCTCCCTCCGACAGTGTAGGTCTGGCTCGTTTGAACCCTCCTTGTGGGGCTGGTCCAATCAGGGAGGTGACGATGAGCTCTGCGATTTCCAACGCGCCGAGACCTTACACGCAGGGCATCTTCCTGATGTGCGTGGGCGTGGCCTGTCTGAGCGCCAATGACGCCTTCGCGAAAGCACTGACCGCCGGCTATTCCCCCCTGCAGATCCTATTCCTGCGCAACGTGATCGCCCTGCCGGCCACCATCGTGATCGCGCTGCTCTTCGGTGGCCCCAAAGCCTTGCGGTCGCACCGGCCGCTTGCGCATTTGCTTCGCGGTGCGCTCTGGGTTGGGGCCGCAATGATGTTCTTCACCAGCTTCATCCATCTCGGTCTGGCAGAGGCGACCGCGCTCATCTTCGTCGCCCCCTTCTTCATCACCGTGATTTCCGCCGCTTTCCTCGGGGAAGAGGTCGGTTGGCGGCGCTGGCTCGCCGTGCTGGTCGGGTTTCTCGGGGTTCTCGTGATCATCCGCCCGGGCGGCGCGACGTTTCAGCTGGTGTCACTGCTGCCAGTCGCGACGGCACTTGTCTATGCCCTGCTGATGCTCAGCGCCCGTTGGGTGGACAGCCGCGAGAGCGTGTGGACTTTGCTTGTCTACCTGACGGGCGCAGGCGCGCTGCTGAGTGCGCTGATCGTGCCATTCGTCTGGGTGCCGGTGCGGTCCGAGGATCTCTGGCTTTTCGCGGGGCTCGCGATATTCGGCACCGCCGGGATGACGATGATCACGCAGGCCTTCCGTTTCGCGCCTGCGGTCGTCGTGGCGCCTCTGGACTACACCGGTTTGCTCTGGGCGACGCTCTTTGGCTGGCTCATCTGGCGTGAGAGCCCCGATGCGATGACGGTCGTGGGCGCGGCGATCATCATCGCGAGCGGCGTTTTCACGATCTTCCGCGAGCATAAACAGGCCAGCGACTGAAGCGAGTTTTGTCACCGAGAAAGAGGATATCGGGCCATCCGGGCTAACCGCAGCGAAACCCTGCGATCCGACCGGGAAGATACCGCCTTGGCGAGAAATGCCCGGCTCACGTATCGGTGATAGTCACGTTAGTGATTTGACAGCCACGAACTTATCCACCTGATTGAAAACAGGGATGAGACGCACGTTACGTCAACGCGCCGAAAATCAATAAATTCAGGCCTGTGGGGGCCAAACGGGGACAATTTCAAATGGAAGCTTTCAACAAGCTTGCGCGCCTGTTCGCGCGTCTTGTCGCATGTCGTGAACCTGCCGCTACGGCAATCGCCAACTCCACTCAGAGCGACAATCCAGCCAGCCGCTTGGATCAAAAGATGCGCACGGCGCTGCGTGCCCTCGGGATCGCAACGGCGTTGATCTTCATCGGGCAGGCCGCCGCCGCCGTCACCTTCGTGGGCACGCCGACCGCATCGCCGACGACCTTCTCCGGCGCAGGCCAGACCATTGATCTGAGCGTCACCTTCAACACCGACTCGAGGGCCTACAATTCCGCGTCGATCACCTTTCAGGCGTTCCCCGCCGGCTCGGTTCAGACCATTTGCCCGCCAGGCACGAACCAGACGAACGCGACCGTTACCTGCACGGCGCGCTATGTGACGACGTCGAGCGACACGTCGAATTTGGAAATCATTCCGATCGTCACGGTCGATGGGCTCGAATCGGCGACCTATAGCGGCGGCATCATCACCGTGGCCTACACCGGCTCGGGGCCCGCAGCCCCGGTGGCCGGTGCGGTCTCGCAGACGGTTGCCTATGGCAGCAGCGCCAACAGCATCCCGCTCGACTTTTCCGGCGGCGGCACCCCGACATCGGTTGCGGTGACCTCGCAGCCCTCCCACGGGACGACCAGCGTCAGCGGGACCTCGATCACCTACACGCCCACCGCCGGCTATGCCGGGGCGGACAGCTTTTCCTATACCGGCACCAATTCCACCGGAACTTCGAACGCGGCGACCGCCTCGATCACCGTGAGCAATCCCACCCTGAGCATCGCCGCCAGCGGGTCGTTCAGCGCAACCGTCGGACAGAGCTACAGCCAGACCTTCACCTTCTCGGGTGGCACGGCCCCCTATATCGGCTATTCGATCCTCGGCATCCCCGCTGGTCTTAGCGTCACAGCCTTCGACAGCACATCCATCACGATTTCCGGCACACCCACGGTCAGCGGCACTTTCCAGTTAACTGTCGCAGGCACCGATTCCAGCACCGGGAACGGGCCCTTCAAGGTGACGAAGTCCTTCACGCTGACGATCGCCTCAGCGACAATAAGCATTACCTCGCCAGCCTCTCTTACCAATGCGACTGTGGGGAGCCCCTATAGTCAGGTGATCAAGGCCGGTGGCGGCATCGCACCCTACACGTTTACAGTTCAATCGGGATCCCTACCTGCAGGCGTAAACCTCACGACCTCCGGGACCCTCAAGGGCACACCGACTGCGGGCGGCACTTTCTCCTTCACAGCGAAGGCAACCGACAGCAGCACCGGCACAGGGTCGCCAGCGAGCGCCACGAAAACCTACACGCTGACGGTGAACCAACCGACGATCACCGTGGCGCCAACGACCTTGCCCGATGCGGCGCAGAACACGGCATACAGCCAGACGGTCACCGCGAGTGGCGGCACGGGCTCTTATTCCTATTCTGCCTCTGGCACTTTGCCCACTGGCATAACCCTGTCGTCAGGCGGCGTGCTTTCGGGAACACCGACGGGCTATGGAAGCTTCAACTTTTCCATCACGGCCACTGACAGCTCGACCGGCACGGGACCCTATACCGGAACGCAAAACTACGCGTTCAACGTGACGGCTGCCGCGCCGGTGATCTCCACCACGAGCCTGCCCGGCGCAATGGTCGGCACGCCCTACAATCAGACGATCACCGCCACGAGCGGCAACGCGCCTTACACGTTCTCGATCGCCTCGGGCACCCTTCCGTCCAATATCAGCCTGAGCAGTGGCGGTGTCCTGAGCGGAACGCCGACAACGACCGGGTCCTATGATTTCACGGTGCAGGTGAAGGATGGCGCGGGCAATACCGATCAACAAAGCTACGCAGGCTTCACCGTCTCGAAAGCCGCGACCGGAGTATCGCTGACCCTTTCGTCGAGCAGCGCGCTGCAAGGCGTTCCGGTTACGATGACGGCGAGTGTGACGAGCGGCGCCTCGCCCACCGGCAACATCATCTTCCGCGACGGTGGCACCGCGATTGCGACGGTCGCGCTATCCGGCTCGACGGCGAGCTATACCACGCGCACGCTCTCGACGGGTTCGCATTCGATCACCGCGGATTACTCCGGGGATGCCGCCAATGCGCCCGCGAGCTCGGCGGCACAGTCCTTGGCCGTCAACGGCCGCCCTGCCCCTGAGCTCGATCCGACCGTGCGGAGCATGATCGTCTCGCAGGTTTCGACATCGCACCGCTTCGCGCAAACCCAGATCGACAACACCCATCGGCGTCTCGACACGCTTCATGGCATGCTGCGCTCGGGCGGGAACCGCACCGGTTGGGGAACGACATCCCAAGCCTTTGCGGGGACAGGCGGTGCGCCGGAGGCGTCGGCAGCCCAAGGGGCGACCACGCCGAGCACGAACTACCTGCTCGATCCGGCCGCCACCAATTCGGAGAGCTCCTCGGAGCCGGAGCAGGTCATCGATCTCGTCTCCCGCGCTTTGCAGCCCGCTCAGAACGGCTCTGATCTGCCCTACCGCATTTGGGCGACAGGCACGCTCGATTTCGGCAGGGATCAGGTCGATGGCGGCTATACCAACAAGCTCTCGACGCAAGGGATCACGCTCGGGGTCGACCGGGTCTTCGGCAGCGACATGGCCGCGGGGGCCGCGCTTGGGTTCGGGTATAACCGGACGACCTTCGGGCCGGATGGAAGCAAGTCGCGCTCGCGGGCGAAAACCGTCTCGCTCTACGCCACATGGCAGATGAAGCCCGATCTCTTCCTCGATGCGACAGGCGGTTATGGCAAGCTGGACTTCCGGGAACACCGTTACTCGACCGACGGCGGCGTGATGCTTTCGGGCGAGCGCGGCGGCCATATGCTCTTCGGCTCGCTCGGCCTATCGCAGCTCGGGCAATTGGGACGATGGAGCACGTCGAGCTATGGCCGCCTCGACGTGGTGAAACTGTCACTCGACAGCTACTCGGAAACCGGCTCGTCGGTTTGGGCGCTAGACTACGGAAAGCTCGAAAACACGACAGCTTCGAGCGTCATCGGGATCACGGCCGAATATGACATGCGTCGCGACTGGGGGACCCTGACACCCGGCGCGCAGCTGGAATACCGGCATGCTTTCAACGGTGGCTTCACGCAAACGCTCGGTTACGCCGATCTCGGAACGATGGATTACTCCTTCGCCGGGGACACGCAATCGCAGAATGCCATGACCCTCGGGCTGTCGCTGCGCGGCACGGTCGATCAGAACATGGACTTCGAGCTGGGCTATCAGTTCACCTCGGACCTCGCCTCCGCACATAGCCAACAGGTAAGAGCCTCGATGCATATCTCCTTCTGACGTCGAAGTTCAGATCGGCACAAAATCAGAAGGTCCACTGAGCTTTCGCGACCTCGCAGAACGAGAACCATGGGCTGATTTTGATGTCGGCCCATGGGCATGGTCCAGAGCGCATAGTCAGAAGTTGACGATTGCGCGTGATCGTAGCTCTGCTCGGACGCCCATCGAGGCCGCCGCCTCCGCTCAGGCCATGTCTCGAGATCAGCGGACGCTCACGACGGTCACGGGAGACAGGTGCTGGACCTTTTGAGAAACGCTTCCAACAATCAGCGCCTTGAGGTCCGATAGCCCCCGGGCGCCCATCACGATCATGTCTGCGCCGGTGTCCTCGGCAGCTTCAACGATCCGGCGGGCGGCATCGCCATCCGCGGTCAGACTTTCCACGCCCTCCACGCCATGATCATGCAGCGTGCGTTCCGCGACATCGAGGATGCGCTTTGCCACGGCGCGCAGCAACTCGTCCTCGGTCTGGGCGTTCCTCGGTATGAGATCTGCGAGGGGGAAGCGGGCATGGGGCAGCGCCGAAACCGCTTCGAAGAGGGTCCGACCACCCTCCGCGGGTTCGTATTCCATTTCGGCCATGTGCCGCAGCCCCTCCGAGAGGTGATCGCGCAACAGAACATGGAGCAGCACGACCGGCACCCTGAAGCGCGCGGCGATATCCGCTCCGAGCTCCACCGCGCGATTTGACGCGTCCGAACCGTCGGTTGCGATGAGAATTTTCTTGACCATGTCATACCCCCTCGGTGCTCACGCTTCAGCATCACAGCGATGGCGCATCGCGACATTGATTGCGCTCAACGCCGAACGAATGGCCCTGCAATCTGGCCGTGTGGGCGATTGGGGGCATCCGAAAGGCATTGCCAACGAAGGACTGCTCGCTTCAAATTGATCGCGTAAGCAGTTTTCAAAAGGATACAGACAGGTGGCTGGAAAATTCGAACTCTATAAGGACAAGGCGGGCGAATACCGCTTTCGACTGAAAGCCGGGAACGGTGAGACCATCCTTGCCAGCGAGGGTTATAAGCAAAAGGCAAGCGCCGAACAGGGCATCGCATCCGTGCGCAAGAACGCGCCGCAGGACGAGCGCTATGAGCGCAAGGCCACGACGTCGGGCAAACCGATGTTCAACCTCAAGGCCACCAACGGGCAGGTTATCGGGACCAGCGAAGCCTATAGCAGCGAAGCCGCCCGCGAGAATGGCATCACATCGGTGAAAAATAATGCACCAGATGCCAAGCTCGACGATCTGACAGCTTGAAGAGGCGCTGTTCCGTCGGCGTGACGCGCCCCGAATGAGCGGTCCATGGAGAATGAGATGGCCCTACTGAGCTTGGAAAATCCGGTCTTTGCGACTTACGTGATTGCAGCCGCTCTGATGGTACTCAAAGTGATGGGCCAGGGCTGGATGACGGTCTACCGGATGCAGAAAACCAACTCCGGGCTTGCGAGCCCGGAGGACGTTCAAACTGGCCTTCTCAATAAGGCGCCCGACCCGGCGCAGCTTGAGATCAACGACTATGTTGATCGGTCTCGGCGCATGCATCGAAACGACCTGGAGAACATTCCAGCCTTCTGGGTCGCGGGTTTCCTGTTCGTCATGGTCGACCCCGCACTTTGGCTCGCGCAGGCTCTGATGTATGGGTTCGTTGCCACACGGCTTGCGCATTTCTTGGCTTATGCCACGCGCCAAACCCACGAAGTCCGGGCGACCTTCTACACGATCGGTTCTTTGGTCGTGATCTACATGGCCGTTCATGTTCTCTGGGTGGCGATTGCGTAGGCCCGAGCAAAAGGGAGGGGCCCGCGCCTTTCAGCACAGCTAGGCGCCGGGACGGTCGGCTCGCTGGTCTAGACGCATGCGCTCCGTAGTCACAGCGACCAGCGTTACCGCCGCAACCGCAGCTTCAACGGCATAGGCATCAAACCGCCAGCCCCATTCTTTCCCACGAAAAAGCTAAACTCACACTCGAAGCCCCCTCGGATACATTCGGACCCGAGGCTTCTCGCCATCTGCCGTGCCACCCATGTTCTGCAACGGATATCCGATGGACACGTTTACGAGCCGCGTCTTCCCGACAAGGTGCTCAGTTCGGTGATGCGTATGCCCGAAGAACCAATCGGCTGGCTGATATTCTAGGATGAGATCCTTCAGGTCGCTCGCGTAGCACCAGCTGAGCTTCTGGCCGGCCGGAAGCACATCGATGATCGGAGCGTGATGTGTGACAACCGCGGTTTCTCCGTCAAAGCCTTCTGCCAGCTTTGAGCGCAGCCAAGAGAGATGCTCGCGGTGTTTCGCGATCGTATCAGCCGGCCGAGCCTTTCTGTATCCGGCTGACGCCACGCGGATGTAGCGGTAATCGTTCATCTTCGCCCGGGCATCATGATCACGTGTCTCGAGAGTTCCGGGCCCCTCCTGGAAGTCCGTCCAGAGCGTGCAGCAAAGGTATCGCTTGCTCCCCAGGATGATCTCTCGCTTCTGCGCGAAGTTTGCCCCCGCGTCGCGCGCGATCTGCTCGAGCCGGTCATCACCGTCAAGCGAGTGATAATAATAGTCGTGGTTTCCAGGCACGACATACACGCGCTCGAGATCGATGTGCTGCCCGATGCTCTCGAACGCCTGCCGCCATCGGATTTTCGGTTTGTTCGTGAGATCCCCGGCGACAATCATCAGATCCACTTTGCGGAAATCGAGATGCGCAAGCGCATCTCGACCGGCTTCTGACCACATGTCCAAGTGAAGATCCGCCACGATCAGAGCTTTCGTCATTCTTTCCGCTCCTCGCTTCTTGATGAAATTGGCGGCAATCACATCAACATATCGCGTCTGGTTGCGCGCAGAGATTTCGCAAGACGCCCGATCTGCCGCAGGCTCGGAGGGCGTCCGACATCGCACATCTCCTCAATGAATGCGCCCACGCGTTCCAGCTCTCCCGGCTCGGCATCGTCTCCGGCCGCACGGTTGAAGAACGCCACGAGGTGCTCAGGCTTGCTCGCATCGACACGAAACACCTGACACCGGTCGAGAAGCGGCGCGGGAATCTGGTGCTCGTAATTAGCGGTCAGGATCCAGTTCACATGGCTAAGGTCGAAGCGCGTGCGCAAGAACGGGCAGACGAAGTGCTCTGCGCTCGACCGCTCAAGGACCTGTAGCAGCGATGTTGTCAGAGACGTTGCCGACCTGTCTGCAGAGTGCATGGCGCCGCCCGCCTTGCAGACCTCGTCTACAACGATCACCGGGTTCGCAACCGCGGTTTCCGAGATCAACTCGACCGGGACTCCTGACCTGGCAGAGGACCAGCCATGTTCAACGCCTGCGATCCGGAACCCGGCACCCCCGGCCCCCACGTCGATGATCGCGCGCGGCGTGCGCGCAAATTCAGCAACAAGCCGTGCGAAATGGGTCTTCCCGCATCCTGGCGATCCGACGAGGATCATCGGGTCGAAGCGCAACCCGACGCCTCCAGCCGCAATATGCGCGAGCCCCTGGTTCATGATCGAGGTCGACACCTCTGCGAGCCAAGGCGCCTGCGCATGCAACACCGCCGCGAGATCATAAACGGACCCCGCGGCTTCCGGCCCCGCAAGTCTAGCGCCATGCGTATAAAGGTGATGCATCCGTTTGACGGACGTGTCGCTGATATTCTTGTCGACCTCGAAGGTGCTCCTGAATTTCTGATCGACAAGTCGCTCGACAGCTCGATAAATCCGCTGATTTTCACGCTTATTTCGCTCACGCCACTCTTTCGACGGATCGTAGAAAATGTCACCGCAATCATCTCGAGACTCGTCGCTCGGGAACATGCGATCCCACCGCTTTACGAAAGCGGTATTTGTTTTGCTCGTGACCGTCGACCGGGCCAGGCTTGCTGAGAGGGGTTTCTTATAGAGAACTTGAACGCGCTTCTGCGTCATGGCGACCACCATCGCTTGAAAATGACCTGATTGAAATCTCGACACCGATAGGCACCCGGTTACGGGCGCAGCTCACGATATCGAGCAGGTAATCTCCAACGTGGTGGTTTTCGTGTTCATGGTGAGACGGTAGTCCGGGATAGGGGAATGCGTCAAGCGCGCCACATCCGGACAGGTCAAACCTGTCGGGAATGGGGCTCGGATAGCGGACGATAAGGGGGGCGTGGAGGCATTTTGCGCATTTCTCAAAGCAAATCGCTCCAGCCCCCCTGCCGAAACTGCGAGCGATCGACGGCCTGGATGAGACGATCCCATCCAGCAGACATGCGGGGTGAACCTCTCGAGACCCCTTGTCATGAACGAAGCACTGCCACGAACATAGAAGCCCCCTACTTGAAGAGCTTCAGCAGACCTTTCGCGGCCTCCTCCTTGAGCTTCTGCTTTGCGGCATCCTCGGTGCTCTGGCCCTCCTGCGGCGTGATCCCGAGCTTCTTGGCGATCTCGGCCTCCGCTTTCGCCTTCAGGTCTTGCTTCGCGGCATCGACCTTGTCGCCCGAGAGCGCCTTCATATCGAGGCCGAATTTCGGCTTCGCCCAGGGCCCCGTGATCGAGAGCGGCACCTTCACCCCACCCGTGCCATCGGCCTTGCTGAGCGCGGTCGGCGTGACGGTGTAATCGAGGCTCTGCGCCCCGATGTCGACCCGCCCCTTGCCCGCAGCACTCAGAAGCGGTGCCTTCAGCGCAAGGTCGTCATTCGACAGCACCCCTTTGGCGATGGTGAAGCTCGCGGTGATCTGATCGAAAATCGTCTTCGCCCCCTCCCCCACGTAGTTCAGATCGAGCGTGCGCAGCATCCCCACAAGATCGAGCCCCTCCAGCGCCCCCTTGCCGAAGGCGACATCGCCCGAACCCGAAAGCGAGCGCGCCAGCGCGGCCTCGCTGTTGCCCGAGGCCAGGAGCTTCACCGCAAGATCCGCCTTCGCATCCAGCCGCGTGTAATCGGCGAGATCACTCAGAAGCGGCTGCATCGAGACGCCCTTGGCCACCAGATCGGCGGAGGCCGAGAACCCGCTGCGCGCATTGGCCACCACTTGCCCGGTGACGCTGCCGCCATAGGCCGAGACCTGACGCAGGTCCGCCACCGCGCGGCCGTTTTCGATCGTGATCTGCGCTTTGGCCGGGCCCAGCTTGGCAGTGCCGAAATCGATGGAACTCGCATCGAGGGCGATCTTTCCATCCAGCACTCTCAGGCCCGAGGCGTCGATGGGCGTGGTTGACCAGCCACTGGCGCCAGAGCCAGAGCCGGAGGAGGACCCGCCTGCGCCAGCCTTGCCCGACGCCCCGGTCAGTGCCGAGAGATCAAGCGCGCCCGCGTCGATCTGGGCATCAATCCGCGGCTTGCCTTTCGTGAAGGACAGATCGCCCGCCACGCTCAGCGCATTGCCGTCGAGCGTGAGTTTGCCACCGCGCAGTTGCATCGCGCCATCCGCGCCCAGTGTCACATCGCCCTTCGCGGTAATCGTGTCACGCCCCAGCCCCTTCGGCAGATCTCGCGCGGTCTGTCCGAAGATCGCAGCCAGCGCGGTTGGATCCTTGACGCTTGCGGTGAGCGCCCCTTTTGCCGCCAAGGGTGCCGTCCCAAACGTGCCTTTGAAGCCGATCGACGACGCGTCGAGGGTCAGCGCAAGATCGGTGGGGGCCGGATCGCCCGCAAGGAAGGACGCGAAACTTTCGAGCGTGCCATTGACCTTCAGCGCCTTGCCCTCGACCTGCCCCGTCAGGTCCAGACTCGCCGGGCCGTCGAAGGACGGAAGCGCGAGGCTCGCATCGAGGCCGGTGAGCGCAATGCGCTGGCCACTCGCATGATCGATCCACCGCACCGAACCGTCGCTGATCTCCGCCTTGTCGAGACTGAAAGCCGTCATCCCGCCGCCCTCGCCCGTGCCCGGGCGCGCGGTCTGGGTGCTGGTGGCCGCGTCCGGTGGCGTGACCTCCCAGTTCCCGGTCCCGTCCTTGCGCAGCTCGAGAAGGATGTTCGGCGAGAGCACGTCGACCTTGGAGACGCGAACCTCACCGCCGATCAGCGCGCTTGGATCGACACCGATCTGGAGCCCCTTGGCCGAGAGCATCGGCCCGTCCTTGGACCAATCCGCATTCGCGATCTCGACCGGCCCCGTGCGCACGCCAAGCTGTGGCCAGATCGTCGCATGGACCGACCCGCTCAGCGTCATCTTGCGTCCGGTTGCGGCCTCGAACCGTGCCTCCGCGATCTGGGCGATCTTCTTCGACGGGATCAGCAGGAGCGCCCCCCCGAGGCTCAGGGCGATCAGAACGACGAGAGCGAGAGCGCGAAAGAGCCAGCGCATGGGGCCTCCGGGGGTTGGGTCTTCGCGTTCAAGCTACGCGCCGGTCTGAAGGCCTTTCAAGTCGGAACAGCTGCACCGCGGACAACGTGATCGAGTTGCCTCCTGCTCCGCCCCCTCCTTGTCGCGCCGGATCAAATCGCGGGTGTGTTCGCCGACGTTCTCACAGGAGCCGCCACCACCGACATCGGCCGAGCCAAAATCACCGAGAGGGCCACCAAGCCGGACGGCCCGCGTGGTCGGTCGGGATATGGCACCGCAGCTCTCACTTCTCTTGCATTCAAATTTTCAAAGGCAATCGCAAAACGATTGCAGCCCGGCGCGACCTTGTTTGAGATAGAGGTAAAAAGCTCCGCATCGGCGATGCCATCCTCTACGACCAATTTCTATTCCGGTCTGAAGCGCAGTCTGTGCTATCGTCCCTCCTGGGAGGCGACGCGCCATGAGAGATGCAGGGCATGTCGAGGAGATCGGACGGGTGCTGGACGGCAGCCAGACCGGGCGAGACAGTTTCGTTTCGGCCTCGTGGCGGCGTTGTGTCGAGCTTTACGGCATGGATCCGACGCGCTCCGACCCAGCCTATATCGTGACCGAGGCAGAGCTGCGCGATCACCGCAAGCAGGCGGAATGGATGATCGCGGCGGCGCGTTCCGGGTTGCAATCGCTTTTCCGGCAGGTGGCAGGACAAAATTACGTCTTGCTGCTCACCGATGCCAAAGGGGTCTGTGTCGATTTCTTCGGCGACGATCTCTTTACAGAAGATTTGCGCAGCGCGGGGCTCTATCTAGGATCGAACTGGTCCGAGGACCTGGCCGGAACCTGTGGTGTCGGGGCTTGCATCGTGACGCAAGAGCCTGTGACCGTGCATCAGGACGACCATTTCGGAAACGCCCATACTGTTTTGTCCTGCACCGCCGCGCCGATCTTCGACAGTCTCGGACAACTGGCAGCGGTGCTCGACATTTCGCTTTTGCGCTCGCCCACGCCCAAGAGTAGCCAGAACCTCGCGATGAATCTCGTGACGTCAGCGGCACGACGGGTCGAGATGGCCAACCTGATGGCCGAGAGCCCGCGCGACTGGGTGCTGCGCCTGTCCTCCAGCCCGGAATTCCTCGATGTCGATCCCGAAGCGGCGGTGCGGCTCGATGGCTCCGGTCGCGTGCTGGGCTATACCCGCGCCGCGCGGCGATTGTTTCCCGAAGGCGCCCCGATCCTCGGGCGCGGGATCGATGAGGTGCTCAGCATCGACGTCGATGACCTGCCCGACCTGATGCGTGACCGCCCGACCGAGGAGCGGGTGATCGAGATGCGCGATGGCGGGGCGTTGTTTGGCCATGCGATCGCACCCAAAGCGCCACGTCACCCTCATCAGGGAATGCGTCGTGGCGGGCCGCTCGCGGGGCTGACCGGGGGCGATCCGGAGATGAACCGTTTGATCGGACAGGCTGAGCGGCTGGCCCCGGGCAATGTGCCCCTGTTGATCTGTGGTGAGACCGGCACCGGAAAGACGAAACTCGCCCGTGCGATCCACATGAGCAGCAAGGCGCAAGGGTTCATCAGCCTCGAATGCGCGGGGCTCGACCCGCAGACGCTGATGCAAAACTGCGCCGAGGCGATCGGGCCGACGACACTCCTGCTGCGCCGGATCGAAGAGATCGCTCCGGAGACGGCGATCGCGCTCGGCGGGCTACTCGACCGGCGCCCCGAATTGCGCACGCTGGCGACGAGTTGCTTTGAGCCCAGCCAGATCGCGCTGCCGCGTCCGCTTTTCCATCGGCTCGCGGGGTGCGCGCTCAGCGTCCCGCCCCTGCGGATGCGGCGTGATCTCGATTGGCTGATGTCGCGTCATCTGCGCCGCCACGCGGGCGACGCGGTCCGGCTGTCGCCCTCGGCACGGGCCGAATTGCTGGGACGTAGCTGGCCCGGCAATATCCGCGAGCTCGAACAGGTTCTCGACGTGGCGGCGGCGCTCTGTGTCGGCTCGGTGATCGACCTCCTCGATCTGCCTAACCCCGTCGAAGTAACCCCGCAAATCGAGAAGGCTCTGCCCGCACCGAGCGACCCTTGGGACATGCTCGAGGAGATTCTGGACGCCTGCGAGTGGAACATGGCGCGCGCCGCCCGGCGGCTCGGGGTCAACCGCTCGACTATCCTGCGCCGGATTCGCAAGGCCGGGTTGCGTCCGCCCGAGTGATATGTTGCGCCCTTGTTGCGCACGCAACATGCCGCGCCGCAGCAGTCGCTTTTCCTCCCTTTGCACGCGTCGCGACCATGGATCGCTCAGCGATCACGCGCCGATACTCCTCCTAGAGACACGCGCAGAGGAGGAGACGCGATGCTTGATACCACCATTAACACACAGACCCAGGACATGCTGGACAGCCTGAACGCCGCGCTGGAGAGCGGCGATATCGACCGCGCGGCCGCGCTGTTTGCGACCGACAGCTACTGGCGCGACCTCGTTGCGGTCAGCTGGAACCTGAAAACCGTGGAAGGGCCGGACGGCGTCGCCGACATGCTGAGAAACCAGCTCGAGCACACCCGCCCCGGCAAGTTCGAGATCCAGTCGGGCGAGATCCCTGCCGAGGAGGGCGGCGTGATCACCGCCTGGGTCACTTTCGAGACGAAGTCGGGCCGCGGCTGGGGCCTGATGCGGATCCGAGATGGCCGCATCTGGACGCTGCTGACCGCGCTTCAGGAGCTCAAGGGTTTCGAGGAAAACCGCGGCACGCGCCGTCCGATGGGCGCTGAACATGGCGCGCGCAAGAACCGGACCTCGTGGAAGGAGCACCGCGAGGCGGAAGAGGCGGATCTGGGCTATGGCACGCAGCCCTATGTGCTGATCGTCGGCGGCGGCCAAGGGGGCATCGCGCTGGGAGCGCGGCTGCGCCAGCTTGGTGTGCCTGCGATCGTTCTGGATAAGCATGACCGGCCCGGCGACCAGTGGCGGAGCCGTTACAAGTCGCTCTGCCTGCATGACCCGATCTGGTATGACCATCTGCCCTACATCAAGTTCCCCGACAATTGGCCGGTCTTCACGCCCAAGGACAAAGTCGGCGATTGGCTCGAGATGTATACCAAGGTGATGGAGATCAATTACTGGACGCGGTCCGAAGTGACCGGCGCCAGCTACGACGACGCCACCGGAAAATGGACGGTCGAGGTCAATCGTGACGGCGAGACGGTGACACTCGAGCCGACGCAGCTTGTGCTCGCGACCGGAATGTCTGGCAAGCCGAATATGCCGCGTTTCCCGGGCATGGAAGACTTCAAGGGCACGATCCAGCACTCGTCGCAGCATGAGGGCCCCGATCCGTGGACTGGCAAGAAAGTGGTCGTGATCGGTTCGAACAACTCCGCGCACGACATTTGCGCGGCGCTCTGGGAAGGCGATGCGGATGTCACCATGGTGCAGCGATCCTCCACCCATATCGTGCGCTCGGACTCGCTGATGGAGATCGGGCTCGGCGCGCTCTACTCGGAAGAGGCGCTTGCCAACGGTGTCACAACCGAGAAGGCAGACATGATCTTCGCCTCCCTGCCCTACAAGATCATGCACGAGTTCCAGATCCCGCTTTATGACCAGATGCGCGAGCGCGATGCGGAGTTCTACGCGGGGCTGGAACAGGCTGGCTTCGATCTGGACTGGGGCGATGACGGCTCTGGGCTGTTCATGAAATACCTGCGCCGCGGCTCGGGCTATTACATCGACGTGGGCGCGAGCCAGCTTATCATCGATCGCGAGGTGAAGCTGGCCAAGGGTCAGGTCGACCATTTCGAGGAAGACGCTGTGGTGCTCGCCGATGGCACGCGCTTGCCCGCCGATCTGGTGGTCTTCGCAACAGGCTACGGCTCGATGAACGGTTGGGCCGCCGATCTGATCAGCCAAGAGGTCGCCGACAAGGTTGGCAAGGTCTGGGGGCTTGGCTCGGACACCACGAAAGACCCCGGCCCGTGGGAAGGCGAGCAGCGCAATATGTGGAAGCCGACCCAACAGGAGCATCTGTGGTTCATGGGCGGCAACCTGCACCAATCGCGGCATTACTCGCTCTATCTCGCGCTGCAACTGAAAGCGCGACTGGAGGGGCTGGAGACCCCGGTCTACGGGCTCCAGGAAGTCCACCACCTCTCCTGATCCCATCCCTCTCCCGGCCCCACACGGGCCGGGCGAACTTCCCCCATTGAACGGAGACATTCCATGAAAGCCGCACGTTGGCACGGCGTGAACGACATTCGCGTCGAAGAAATCGACACCCCTACCCCCGGCCCCGGAGAGGTCGCGATCAAGGTCGCATGGACCGGGATCTGCGGGTCCGATCTGCACGAATATCTGGCGGGACCGATCTTCGTCCCGGTCGAGCAGGATCATCCGCTCAGCCACGACAAGGCGCCGATCACCATGGGCCACGAATATTGTGGGACCGTGGCGGAGTTGGGAGAAGGCGTCACGGGACTGAGCATCGGCGACCGTGTCGCGATCGAGCCGATCTTCGCCTGCGGCACCTGCCCCGCCTGCCTTGAGGGAAAATACAACCTCTGTGACAGCCTCGGTTTTGTCGGGCTCTCCGGAGGACATGGCGGTTTCGCTGCAACTTCGGTCGTGCCTGCCCGGATGGTTCACAAGATGCCCGACGCGCTGTCGATGGAACAGGGCGCGTTGGTCGAGCCCGCCGCCGTCGCGCTGCATGCGGTGCGCATGTCGAAGATCAAGGCCGGTGACACGGCTGCGGTCTTCGGCGCGGGGCCGATCGGGCTCTTGGTCGTCGAGGCGCTGCGCGTCGCGGGCGCGGCCCAGATCCATGTCGTAGAACCCTCAGCTGAACGCCGCGGGAAAGCGCTCGAACTCGGCGCCACCAGCGCCATAGACCCGATGGCGGAAGACCCCGTCGCGAAAATTCGTGCGGCCACCGGCGGTGTTCACGTTGCTTTCGAGGTGACAGGCGTGCCGCGCGTTCTGCCGCAATGCATCGACAGCACCCGCCACGAAGGTCAGACGCTGATCGTGTCGATCTGGGAGGGAGACGCCGCCTTCCAACCCAATACGGCCGTTCTGAAAGAGCGCCAACTGCAGGGCACCATCGCATACCGCAATGTCTACCCGGCAGTGATGGAGTTGATGGTGCAGGGCTATTTCAGCGCCGACAAGCTGGTGACCAAGCGGATCAAGATCGATCAGATCGTGGAGCAAGGCTTCGAGGCCCTTGTCGCGGAGAAATCCCAAGTGAAGATCCTGGTCGAAGCGCCAGACTGAAGAAGCCAGAACCTCTTCGCGCTGCGCACGCTGCATCCCAAAAGCGCGCGCAGCGCCCCAGAGCGGGAGATTGCTCTATTCGTCCGCGGAACCTTGGGGGTCGATAAATGGCGCTTCACGCTGTGAATGCATATTTTCGAGCACCGCTTCTTTGAAAGCTTATCCTTGCGAGGATACGGGCCAACGAGGATTGTCGCTAAGCCCGAGATCGTGCTTTTCCATGTGCCAATTGAGGTCGGGATCGGCCGCTATGACCCCTCAAAATAAGCGGGTGTGCCCCGGGCTTCCACGGATTCCGCGATACGACGCAGGCCGTGGATATAGGCCGCATCGCGCATCGAAAGCTCCATTTCGTTGTGCAAGGTCCAGATCGATTGCGTCTCGGTTTCCATCGTCGTCTTCAGATGATCCCGGACACGCGAGCTGTCCCAATAAAAACCCGATCTGTTCTGGACCCATTCCAGATGGGACACTGTCACGCCGCCGGAATTCGCGAGGATATCGGGCACGATGATCCGCCCTTCTTCCGTCAGCTTCTTGTCGGCCTCGGGTGAAACCGGTCCGTTCGCCATTTCCAGAATGATGCGGGCGTTGATCTTGTCGCAATTCTCGAGCGTGATCTGCCGCTCCAATGCAGCAGGCACCAACACGTCGCAATCGAGCTCCAACAACTCGGCGTTTGAAATCTCTTTTGTCTTACCTTGCCCCTTCGCGCCTTTCACGCCGCCGGTTTCATGCTTGTGTTGCATGACGGCGAGCGGGTCCAAACCGCTTGGGTCGTAGACGCCGCCGCGGGAATCTGAGATGGCGACGATTTTATACCCGTCTGCATGCAGAAGCTTGGCACAGTGGAAGCCGACATTCCCGAACCGCTTTCATGGACCTGATCTTTTCTGATCAAGTCCATTTTCCTGCTTCATCGTGGCCGGTTTCACGACAGGATCAGTCCCGCCGCCAG
>NZ_DFRG01000219.1:0-6543 GCF_002378135.1 Thioclava sp. UBA3469 | reverse complement strand
CGACGCGCTGATCGGGGTGAAATCCACCGCGCGGCTCTTTGGGGACGATAGCGCGAAATGGCTCGGCGGTTTCCTGATGACTTCCGTCGCGCTGATGACCATCGCGGTGATGGGTGCGCTGCTGCCCGGCGCGCCGCCGCTGCGCCTCGCGCTCTCGCTGCTCGCGCCCTGGGCGATGGGGTGGCACATGCTCTGGCAGATGCGCCAGCTCGATATCGACGAGCCGGACACCTGCCTGAAACTGTTCCGCGCGAACCGCGATACCGGCCTCATCGCTGCGCTGTTTCTCGCCGTTGGCGCAATCGTGTAACGGCGTTTCGATTGATCCCCGCGCCCCTGCGCCTTAAGGAAACGGGATAAAGATTCCCCGGGGGAGGGCCTGAGACCGATGCGCAGCCGCGCCACCTTGTTGACGATCGCCGCCTTTGTCCTCGCACTCGTCGTCTCCGCAGTCATTGCGGGTGGCGCTGCGACCGTTGTCGAGAAATCCACGAAACAAGAAGTACGCGTCGCGATGGAGGCGCAGGGCTACGGCTGGATGCGGATCCATACCGACGGGCTGCAAGTCCTCCTCTCCGGCACCGCCCCGACCGAGGCCGAGCGGTTCCGCGCCGTCTCCGAGGTCGACAAATACGTCGACAGCTCGCGGGTCGTCGACAATACCGACACGCAGATCACCAAGCCGATCACGCCCCCCGCCTTCTCGCTGGAGATGCTGCGCAATGAGAACGGCATCTCGCTGATCGGGCTGGTGCCCGCTTCGGTCGACCGCGATGCGATCGTCGAGAAGCTCTCGAAAGTCGCGGGCGAGGATGGCGTCACCGACATGCTGGAGAGCGCCGACTACCCGGTGCCCGGCGGCTGGGACGAGGCGATGCAATTCGCGATGACCACGATCGAGACGCTGCCGCGCTCTAAGATTTCGGTCACCGCCGGCAAGGTCTCGGTGCAGGCGATCACCGACAGCCCCTCCGAGAAAGGCCGGGTGGAGACGTCGCTCGCACGCCGCCGCCCCACCGATCTCAAGCTCAGCTTCGACATCTCCGCGCCGCGCCCCGTGATCACCCCCTTCACCCTGCGCTTCCTCATCGACGACGAGGAAGGCCCGCATTTCGACGCCTGCTCCGCCGATAACGAGCGCGCCCGCGACCGCATCCTGACCGCCGCCCGCGCGACAGGCGCGAAAGGCACGCTGACCTGCACCATCGGCATGGGCACCCCGTCGCCTGATTGGTCCAAGGCCGCGCAGATGGCGATCAAGGCGGTCGGCGATCTCGGCGCAGGCTCGGTGACCTTCTCCGATGCCGATATTGCACTCGATGCCCCCTCGACCGTCGATCAGCAGAAGTTCGACGATGTCGTGGGCGAGCTGGAATCGAACCTGCCCGGAGTGTTCTCGCTCAAGGCCAAGCGCGAACCGGCCCCCGATGCGAAAGCCGCCGAGGCCAGCTTCACCGCGACCCGCGATGGCGACGGCCATGTCGAGCTCAAGGGCCGCGTAACCGATGCGCGCGAACGTCAGACCATCGAAAGCTACGCCCGCGCCAAGCTCGGCCATGACAATGTCCATGGCGCGACCCGCGTCGACAAAGAGCTTCCCGCCGGTTGGCCGGTGCGCACGCTGGCCGCGCTCGATGCGCTGTCGGTGCTCCATGACGGCAAGGTCACGGTCACCCGCGACGGCATCTCGGTCAACGGCATCTCGGGCGATCCGCAGGCCTCCGACACGATCTCGCGCATCCTGACGAGCCAGCTCGGCGAAGACGCGCAGATCGACCTGAGCGTGAAATACGACAAGCGCCTCGATGAGCAGCTGGCCCTGCCCACCGGCAAGGAATGCGTCGCGCGCCTCAATGAGACGCTGCAGAAGAAGAAGGTCGATTTCGATCCGGGCTCGGCGCAGGTCGCCTCGGAAAGCCTGGACGCGCTCGACGCTTTGGCGAAATCGATGAAGAACTGCACGGACTTCAAGATGGAAGTCGCCGGCTACACCGACAATCAGGGCCGCGAGGAAATGAACCTGCAGCTGTCGCAACAGCGCGCGCAGGCGGTGATCCGCGGGCTCCTGGACCGTGGCGTGCTGATCGGAAATCTCGAAGCGAAGGGATATGGCGAAGCTCAGCCGATCGCCTCGAACGACACCGAGGCAGGCCGCGAGAAGAACCGTCGGATCGAATTCGTCCTGCTGGATGAGGCACCGGTGGGCGACGACGCGCTGCCCGATGCCACCGCAGATGCGACGGGCGCAGCAGAAGACGGCGAGCCGCATTGGAACGGCGCCGTGACCGACGACGGTGCGCCCGCCACCGAAGACGGCGCGCAAAGCGAAAACGGCGATGGGGACACCGCCGCTGAACCGGGGGAAAACACCCCGCAAGAAGAAGAAATTCCGGTCGAGACGCCCGGCGATGAAACGCCGCGCCCGCAATCCCGGCCGGAGGACCTGTCGAAGGGCTGAAGGGACGTCATATGAACAGAACCGAATTCATCATCGCCACAGCGATCATCCTTTTCGTGGCTTTCGCTCTCGGCTGGTTCGCGAGCTGGTTGATCCACCGCCTCACCCGCGTGAGCCAAGCCGATATGGGCGAACTCGAGCAGATGGCGCAGGCGTTGCATGAAGCCGAAGAGACCCGCGATCAGGCGCTCGTCTATGTCGAGCAGCGCGAGGCGGAACTGGCCAATCAGCTCAGCCAGACCGAGGCGGAACTGCGCGCGGCGATGGATGGTCTGCGCGACGCGCGCCACGAGGCCGAAGAACTGCGCGCCTATATCGAGCGCTCGAAAGAGGCCTGAGCCGTCGCCGCGCCGCGCTCGCCAAGAACGCGGCATCGTGGCCACGCCCTAAGAAACTCCGACATCTCGCGCTTTGGCCCGCCTGTCGAAAGTGGTATCGACCTCCTGTCCGCCGCGCGCGGCAGCCCCGCCAGCCAATAGGTGCGCCATGCTCCAGACCCTTCCCGTGATGCGCGTCCCCACAGGCACGCCCGCATGAGCGCCAAGCCCATGCCCCGCGACACAGGCCGCGCCCTGCCCGATGCGATCTGGCCCCTGAGCATCGTCGCCTATTTCGTCCTCCAGACCCTCTACCGCACCGCCTTGGGCGGCGCGCTCGGGCTCGACGATGCGCAGATGATCTTCGATGCGCGCAGCTTTGAATGGGGCTACGGCCCGCAACTGCCGCTCTTCGCATGGCTGCAACATCTGGTCTTCATGGTGACCGGGCCGACGATGTTCGGCCTCGCGCTTTTGAAAAATACCCTACTCTGCGGCACGGTCCTGACCTGCTACGGGCTGATGCGCACGCGGCTCGATCCGCGCCGGGCATGGGTCGCGACGCTGGGCCTCGTGCTGCTGCCGCAGATCGCATGGGAAAGCCAGCGTGCCCTGACCCATTCAGTGCTCGCGACCTTCTCGGCGGCGCTGTGCTTTGCCACGATCTGGTGGATCGCGCGCCGCCCCAGCCTTGCGGGCTTCGTGACGCTCGGACTGGTGCTGGGCATGGGGCTGCTGTCGAAATACAACTTCGTTCTGCTGCCGATCTCGACGACCCTCGCGCTGATCGGCTTTCCGAAGCTCCGTGCGTCCTTCCGCGACCGTCGCCTGTTCCTGTCGCTGCTGATCGCCGCCGCCATCGCGCTGCCGCCCTATGTCTGGATCCTGAATCACCCCGAGATCGCCTTCGCTTCGGCAAAGAAATTCGACGCCGCCGAAGACGTCTCGCTGGGCGCGCGGCTTGTCGGTCCGGTTCTCGCAACCGGCCAGGGCATCTTGAATTTCCTTGCCTTACCTCTGCTGGTCGGCGGGCTGCTTTTCTGGCGCTACCGGGAGCACAAACCCGACGCGCCGCAACCGCTCTTGCGGCTGATGCTGCGCGTGATGGTGATCGGGCTTGTACTGCTGCTGCTCGGCGCGCTTGCGGTTGGTGCGGGGCAGATCAAGGATCGCTGGCTGCAACCGCTACTGTTCCTCGCGGGCCCCGCGCTTGGCCTTTGGCTCCTGCCCCGGCTCAGCGCGACCGGACTGCGGCGGCTGCAGCAGGTTTATGCGGTGCTGCTCGTGCTGGTGACGATCGCGCTGCCGATCCATTTCTTTCAGGGCAAGAGCCGTAACGCCGCCCCCTTCGAGACTCTGGTGCCGCAGCTGGTGGCCGCCGTTGGCGCGGATGCGACCCTGATCGCGCCGCAATGGGAAGGCGCGAATATCCTCTATCGCGCGCCCCGGATGACGGTTCTGAATGCCAGTTCGGACTTTGCGAAACCTATGCCCGACGGCCCGGCCTTCGTGATCTGGGACGGCACGAATGCGGCAACCGGTGCAGACCTTCTGCGCGCCACTTACCCCGATCATCCCGACTGGACGACCGGAGAGGTGCAGCAGCTCGCGGCGCCCTACCCCTTCGCAGACGGGAAAAACTTCACCCTTTCCTTCGCGCCGGTCGTGAAGCCCGGCGATCAGCCCCGCTGAGGGGCGCGGATCTCCGGCAAGGCCGCTTTCACCAGCGGGTGCAGGTCCAGCTTGTCGGCCGCCGCGAGGAACGTGTCGCGCATCGTGGGCGCCCAATTGGCATTGATGTGATCGGCGACGGCATGCGCCTGATCGCCGGGCTGGCTCTCGAAGAACTGTGCGATCTGATTGGCCATCCCGGCGAGTTTCTCAGGCTTCATGCGGTGGCCTCCTGCGGCGCGGTGTAAAGCGCGAGGCCCCGGCCTGCGCGCGCGATAACGGTAAGGCCCGCATCCCGTGCCTCGCTCACCGCAAGCGCGGTCGGGGCGGAGGGGCCGACGATCACCGGGATACGTAGCGTCGCCACTTTCTGGATCAGATCGACCGAGAGCCGCGAGGTCATCACCAGCGCGCCGCTCGCCGGGTCGATCCCTTGCCGGATCAGCGCCCCGATCAGCTTGTCGAGCGCGTTGTGCCGCCCGACATCCTCGCGCGTCAGCACGATCCCCTTGCCCGGCTGCCAGAAGCTCGACGCATGGGCGGCGCGGGTCTCGTCCTGCAGCGGCTGGTGGTCGCGCAGGGTCTCGAGCGCCTCCGTGGCCTGCTCCGGCGTCATCGTGAAACGCGGCGGTGCGACCGGCGGAAGCTTGCGCCGCGCCTCTTCCAACTGCTCGATCCCGCAGAGCCCGCAGCCCACCGGCCCCATCGTGGCGCGGCGGCGTTCGGCAAAGCGCGCGCCCGCAGGCGCGGCCAGCCAGTTGCGCGCCTCGATCCCGGCCTCGGTCACTTCCACCTCCTGCCGGGTGATCTCGGACGCGTCCGCGATCAGCCCTTCGGAGAGCGCAAAGCCCAGTGCGAAATCCTCCAGATCGGCGGGGCTTGCCATCATCACCGCCTGCGTCACCCCGTCAAAGGACAGCGCCACCGGCACTTCCTCGGCGAGCCGCTGCACCGCGCCGCTGGGCATGTCCCAATCGGTTGCCGTCATTCAGCCGCCTCGACGCGGCGTGTCAGCTTGGTCTGTGCCGTGTAAAGCTCCTGCCAGTCCGAGGGCCCGTTCGACAGCCCCACCTGCACCGCCGTCACCTTGTATTCCGGGCAGTTCGTCGCCCAGTCGGAATTGTCGGTGGTGACCACGTTGGCCTGCGTGTCGGGGTGGTGGAAGGTCGTGTAGACGACGCCGGGAGAGACCCGATCCGTGATCGTCGCGCGCAGGCTCGTCTCGCCCGCCCGGCTCGCCAGACGCACCCAATCGCCGTCGCGGATACCGCGAGTCTCGGCGTCATGCGGATGGATTTCCAGCCGGTCCTCGGCATGCCAGACGGAGTTCTCGGTCCGCCGCGTCTGCGCGCCCACGTTATATTGCGACAGGATGCGCCCCGTCGTCAGCAGCAGCGGGAAGCGCGGTCCGGTGCGTTCCTCGGTCGCGACATAGGCGGTGCGGATGAAACGCCCCGAGCCACGCACGAAGCCATCCTCATGCATCACCGGCGAGCCTTGCGGGTGCGTGTCATCACAGGGCCACTGCACCGAACCCATCTGGTCGATCAGATCGTAGGTGACGCCCGCGAAGGCCGGCGTCGTGCGCGCGATCTCGTCCATGATCTCGGACGGGTGTGTATAGCTCCACCCTGCGCCCAGCGCGTTGGCCAGCGCCTGCGTCGCCTCCCAATCGGCCAGCCCCGCCTTCGCCGCCATGACCTTGCGCACCGGATTGATGCGGCGCTCGGCATTGGTGAAGGTCCCGTCCTTCTCGAGGAAGGTCGACCCCGGCAAGAAGACATGGGCATAGCGCGCGGTCTCGTTCAGGAAGAGATCATGCACGATCACGCAGTCCATCTCCGCGAGGCCCGCGGCCACGTGATGGGTGTCGGGATCGGATTGCAGGATGTCTTCGCCCTGAATGTAGATCGCCTTGAAATCCCCCGCGACGGCCGCGTCGAGCATGTTCGGAATGCGCAGCCCCGGCTCGGGGTCGAGCGTGACGCCCCATTCCACCTCGAACCCGTGGCGCGCGGTATCGTCCGAGACATGGCGATAGCCCGGCAGTTCATGCGGGAACGAGCCCATGTCACAGGAGCCCTGCACGTTGTTCTG
>NZ_DFRG01000166.1:0-4863 GCF_002378135.1 Thioclava sp. UBA3469 | reverse complement strand
GCGGACCGCCGCGCTCTTTCCAGTCGATCAGCAGACCGCCGCTGTGATCGGTGGAGAGCGCGATCTCGACGCGCCCGCCGCTATCGCACAGCCCGCCATATTTGATCGAATTCGTCGCCATCTCGTGCAGCACGAGCGCCAGCGTCGTATAGGCCTGCGGCGAGATCAGCGCATCGGGCCCGGTGATGATCACGCGCTCGGCCTTGCGGTCGGCATAGGCGGCGAATTCGCATGAGATCAGCCCGTGCAGGGAGGCGGGCTCCCAATGCTCGGCCGTCAGCTGGTCATGCGCCCGCGCCAGCGCCTGAATGCGCCCGTCGAGATTGTCGGTGAACTCTTCGAGCGAGCGCGCCGAGCTGCGCGACTGGGCCAGCAGCCCGCGCATCAGGTTGAGGATATTGCGCACCCGGTGGTTCAGCTCCGAGATGAGCAGTTCCTGATGCTCCTGCGCGCGCTTGCGCTCGGCCGAGGTCGCGTCGGTGATCTTGAGGAAGATCTCCAGCAGGACCGTGCGCAGAAGCTCCGCCGCGTGGCATTGCTGGTTCGTCCAGGGGGCCGAGCGCCCGGTGACCGTCTCGCGCCAGACCTCAAAGCTCTTGCGCGGCGTGAGCCGCACGCCGTTCGGGCCAAGCTGCGCGGGTTTCGTCGGATCGCCCGCCCATTCGACCGTATCCGCGATCTGGCGGCGAAACAGCACGAGATAGTCGCGCGGCCGTTTCGAGATCGGAATGGCAAGCAGCCCGGCCGCGCGTTCCGGGAAGTCGCGGGCCGGTTCGTGGGCGCGACCCAGCTGATCGGTCGCGAAGGTCGAGGACCCGATCGACCGGTCCAGCATCCGCGCGATCCCCGCGAATTCCTCCTTGGTCGGCGTCGTCCCGGTCGCGCTGAATTCCTCGTTCTCGTAAAGAACCAAACCGTCATGCGGGATCACCAGACGGATTTCGTCGGAGACCGCCATCAGGCTTTCCGACAGCGCCTTGCCATCGGCCATATGCCCCATCAGCGTGCGCTGCAGGCTGGCCGTATCGGATTGCGCCTGCTTGCGCTCCCCATCCTCGAACTTGCTGAGTTCATAGGAAAACATATGGGCGTACATCTCGATCGCGGTGCGCAGCTCGTAGTCGATGTAGCGCGGCGCATCATGATGGCAGGCGAACAGCCCCCACAGCTCGCCGTCGCGCATGATCGAGACCGACATCGACGCCCCGACGCCCATGTTGCGCAGGTATTCGATATGGATCGGCGAGACCGCCCGCGTCACCGCCAGAGACATATCGAGCGGCTGCCCGTTCAGATCGACCCCCGGCAGCACCGGCGCACCGGGATCGTCCACATCCGCGATCAGCCGCAGCAGCGCGCGTTTATACAGGGCCCGCGCCTGAACCGGGATATCGCTGGCCGGGAAGCGCAGCCCGTCATAGCGGTGCTGCTGGTCGCTGCGGGTCTCGGCGATGACCTTGCCCGACTGATCGGGCTGAAACTGGTAGATCATCACGCTGTCGAAGCCCGAGAGCGCCTGCAGCCCCATCGCCGCATCGCGCGCAAGCCGCTCCAGCCCCCGGTCGCGGCGCAGACGCGCGATCTGCGGATACACATCGGTCATCACATCGCGCCCGCGCGTGCCCAGCTTCGGCTCGAATTCGACGACCAGATACGGCCCCGAGGCATGGAGCGAGACGTCGAAACTCTTCCCATTCGCTTTCAGTACCACACCGAACAGCCGCACCGCCGTCTCGCCGCCCTCCGCCGTGCGCAGGCTCGCGCGGATCCGGTCGAACCCGTCCGAGACGATCAGATCGGCAAGTGGACGGCCAAGCGCCTCCTCGTGGGACATGCCGAGGATCTCCTCGAGATTGGTCGAGGCGTGCTGCACGATCCAGTCGCTCGAGAGCGCCAGAAGCGCGCCGTAGCTCTGGACCCGGCCCAGTTGGTGGATCGGCTCGCGGTCGCAATCGGTCAGATCGACGGGGCGCTGGCTGGGGGCGGGGCTGGTATCGGACGTCACGTCGGCTCCTTGGGCGTCAAATCGGTGTCTGTCGCGATCCTGCCGGGCCGCGGATGGTCAATGGAATTGGAGGCAAGCGCTGGTGCGAGAGCGTCGGACGTTGTGCCCGCCCCCTGCGCCTGCACGGCCTGCGCGAAAAGATGAAAGCCTCGCGTCGCATCGGCGACAATACGAGTTGCGCGCGGCTCTGCGGGGCTCAGCGCGTCGAGCGTCGCGCAATGCCGTTTCCACAGCGCCCCGGCGGCGGGGGCCTGAAAATAAAGCGGTTTGGCCTCGGCCGGGGTCTTGGCGAAGACCTTACGGTCGATCACCTGCGTGCCGAGCCGCGAGCCCAGCACGAGATAGTCGACCGCCAGCGGGTCGAGCCGCCCCTGCTCTGCGTCCGGGGCGGGCACCGGGTGCACAGGACGGCCCAGCCGCGCCAGATCCCGGTCGAGCCGGTCGAGCAAATCGCTCAGCAATCCCGCGCAGATCGCGCCGGGGGCCGCATGGCGCGCCAAGACGCCAAGCCCTGCGGCCTGCGCTGCGAGGAACCAACCCAGCTCCTGCGTCGGGGCCGCGAAGAACTGTGAGAATTGCGCCTCCCCCGCCTCATGCGCGGCGGCGGTCTCGTGTCTCAGGATCTGTCGGAAGGACACCGCATGCGAAGGCGCGGGCCTGTGAATCTTGGTCATTACAAACCCGTCTGCGGCGTGTCGTAGAAGCTGGAATATCTTTAACGCCGGAGCTCGGCAAAGGTTTCTTTGCGGGAACCAGAATAGCGGATGAGCGGTTCGCGCGCGCGAGAAATCACAGCGCGCAGGGCCACGCGGGCCGCTCGCCGATGCGCCCTCTGCGGCCTTCTGGCCGCCCCTACAGGCCACGCTTTTGACCATTAACCTCAAATTAACCTCGCTTGCGCGACGGTTAACGCGAGGTCAACCAAGCGCGCGCCCCGTCGCCTCCCGACCTCGCGAACCGAGTGAAGGAGTGGGATTGTGATCATCAGCAACGCATCGCTCGACATCCTGATGCTGACCCCTTGGTTTCCGAACCGCCCCGACGGCTGGCCGAGCCGCTTTGTCGCCGACAGCGCACAGGCGCTTGCACGGCGGGGCCACCGCATCCGGGTCGGCGTGTTGCGCGGGCTGACGCCTGCGGGTACGGCCCGGTTCGCCTCGCCCGAACATCGCGGCGAGATCGACGCCGCGCACTTCCCCGAGATCGAGGAGATCCGCCTCGCCCGCTACCCGACGCTGCCGGGCGGGCTCATGCGCAAGCTGACCAATCGCACGCTCGACCGGGCGCTCACGGCGCTAGCGGGCGAGATGATCGCCGCGCGCCGTCCCGATGTGATCCTGGTGCAGACAGAGACCCTCGCACCTGCCGCGCAGACACTGGCCGCGCGGATGGGCCTGCCTGTGGTCGGTGTGCTGCACGGCGAGAACAGCAATTGGCGGTATCTCTGGACCAACGGGCAGGCCGAGCGGTTTCGCGACGCCCTGGGCGGGCTCGAACGGCTTGTGGTGGTCGGCGAACCGCTGCGCCGTTTCGCGACCGATCTGTCCGGGCGCGCCGATCATATCGAGGTGGTCTGGAACGGGGTCGATCCCGCGCCCGACCGACCGCCTCTGCGGCTGCCAGACGAGGCGCCCCTGCGGCTGGTGAGCGTCGCCAATCTGCATCCCGCCAAGGGGCTGAACCTGCTGATCGCGGCGCTCGGACGGCTTGCCCGCGACGGGGACGCTCCATGGCATCTGACGATCATCGGCGACGGGCCGGAGCGCGCCAATCTCGCCGCCCAGATCGCGCGGCAGAGGCTCGGGGACCAGATCGCCCTCGCCGGTCAGAAACCACATGAGGATGTGCTCGCAACGCTTGAAAAAAGCGACATTTTCGTATTGCCGTCATGGCGGGAGGCTTTCGGGATCGTCTATCTCGAGGCGATGGCGGCAGGCGCGCTTTGCATCGGCGTCGAGGGCCAAGGCCCGGCGCAATTCCTGCGCCACGGCGAGACCGGTTTTCTGGTCGCGCCACGCTCGGTCGGGGCGCTGGTCGAGACGCTGCGCCCACTGCTGATCGGACCGCGCAACGCTTGGCGCGAGATCGCACAGTCTGGCACCCGGTTCGCCCGCGATCATGCCAGTTGGGACGCCCATGCCCGCGCGCTGTCGGAGGTGCTGCACGTCGCCTGCGCCCGCGCCGCTCCTTACCCGCAGGAGGCCCGCCTTGTCGGTTAAGCCTCCCTGCCCCGAAACCCGCCCCGGCCCCGCACTCGCGGTGCTGATCGAGCCCGCGCCCTACATGGTCGCGATGACCGCCGCGCTGGCCGCGCGCTGGCCTACCGATCTCACCGTTCGCTATGTCTCGGCGGCGGTGACGCAGAACTGGGCAGACGCCCCGCCCGAAACCGTCCTGCCTGCGAGGCGCCTGTCTGCCCTCGTCTCGCTCTGGCGCGAGATCCGCAGCACGCGACCCAAAGTCATTTTCGTCGCCGGTTGGGCGCATGTCCCCGTGCTGGCTGCGATCGTCCTCGGCAAGCTCTCGGGCGCGCGGATCATCGCGCTGAGCGACACATGGATCAGCCCCGCCCGCGGGATACGCGCGATCCTCAAGCGTCGGATCCTCGCGATGATCGACGGGTTCTGCCCGGCAGGCCAGCGCGCTGCCGACTATCTTCGTGACCAAGGCGTGCCGCCCGAGAAGATCGTCCCCGGACGGATGAGCTCGGACACCACCGCCATCGCGCGTCACATTCGCACCCTCGGCCCTGAAGGGCGGCAAGAGATGCGCGCGCGGCTCGGGATCGCGGCCGATGCGCCCGTGTTGATGTTCCTCGGGCGGCTCGCCCGCGAGAAAGGGCTGGACCTGCTGCTGGA
>NZ_DFRG01000088.1:6763-6927 GCF_002378135.1 Thioclava sp. UBA3469 | reverse complement strand
GCCTTACTGGGTCAGCTACCCGGATATGGTGCTGATCGGGGGCGGCACGCCTGTTTTCGTTCAGGGCGATCCCGCGATGGGCTACAAGATCAGCCCCGAGGCGCTGGAAGCCGCGATTACGCCGAACACCAAGTGGTTCCTCTTCAACTCGCCCTCGAACCCCT
>NZ_DFRG01000088.1:6210-6451 GCF_002378135.1 Thioclava sp. UBA3469 | reverse complement strand
CTTCAACTCGCCCTCGAACCCCTCGGGTGCTGCCTATTCGCGCGAAGAACTGACCGCGCTGACCGAAGTGCTGATGCGCCACCCGCATGTCTGGGTGATGACCGATGACATGTATGAACATCTCACCTTCGACGGGTTCGAATTCACCACGCCCGCGCAGGTCGAGCCCGCGCTCTATGATCGCACGCTGACGGTCAACGGCGTCTCGAAGGCCTATGCGATGACCGGCTGGCGGATCGGC
>NZ_DFRG01000088.1:1635-5895 GCF_002378135.1 Thioclava sp. UBA3469 | reverse complement strand
GGATCGGCTACGCGGCGGGCCCGAAAGAGCTGATCGCGGCGATGCGCAAGGTGCAGAGCCAGTCCACCTCGAACCCCTGCTCGATCTCGCAATGGGCAGCCGTCGAGGCGCTCAACGGCCCGCAGGATTTCATCGACACCTTCTGCACCGCCTTCAAGCGGCGGCGCGATCTGGTGGTGGCCGGGCTCAACGCCTGCCCCGGCATCTCCTGCCCGACGCCCGAGGGCGCGTTCTACGTCTACCCCTCGATCAAGGACTGCATCGGCAAGACCTCCGCAGGTGGGCGCAAGATCGAGAGCGACGAGGATTTCGCCAATGCGCTCTTGGAGGAAAACAACGTCGCGGTGGTCTTCGGCGCGGCCTTCGGGCTTTCACCGAATTTCCGCATCAGCTACGCTACATCGGACGCGGCCCTGACCGAGGCCTGCGCCCGGATCAAGGCCTTCTGCGAAGGGCTGTCATAAGGCGGAACGGCCGAGGGAGACTGGCGAATGACTGACTTGCCCGAGTATTACTTCCGGGTGAAGGAAAACGGCGCGACGGTGTTTCGCGTCGATACCGAGAACCGTCAGCGCCGGATCGAGATGGACCCGATCGCCAATATCAACATCCGCAATGGCGAGATCAAACCGCAGGGCGACCGGGTTCTGACCGAGGAAGACCGCGCCGAGATCGAGGCGTGGATGGCGCATCGCCGTGAGGTGCTCGCCCAGCGCGATGTCGACGACATCCTGCGCGCGGTCGATCACCTAAATCTCGTCACGCAATGGGCGCAGTCGAAAGCGACCGATGCCCAGCTCGAAGAGATCACGGATACGCTGTTGCTGACAATGCACGACCTGCGCAGCGTTCTGGTGCGCAAGAAGGCCGAGCGGCTGACCAGCGAGGGCTGAGCGCCCCCGACCCCTCCGGCCTCAGCCTTTCGAGATGAACCCGGTGATCGGATAGACGCGGCCCAGCGCGCCGGGATTGCTCATGACGCGCACGCGGCTCCAGTCGTTCTTCTCGGAGACATCCACCACGACCATGTCGAGCGACACCTTGTTACGCTCCCAATTCGCGTGATCGACGCGGATCTGACGCGGCGAGTCGACGCCCGACACCACCGCGATATGACCCAGCGGATTGCGACCGGTCGCCGAGAACGCCATCACCGCACCGACCTTCGGCTGATGACCGCGCGCATAGAGCCCCTTGGCCTGCGACCACCACGTCTTGGCATTGCCGCGAATGTCGATGCCCGAGGCATTGCGCGCAAACGGCACGCACCAGACGCGCTGGCGCTTGGCGCGCATCTGCTTGGCCACTTCGACCGCATAGGCGCGGCGCTCGAGATTGACCGCACCCGCCTGATCCCGCGCGCTGGCAAAGCCCATCCGGTCGCCGGTGGTCGGGGTGCAGGCCGAGACGGTCAGAGCCGCGATCAGAACAAGCGAAAGAGGGGCCGCGCGGCCCGCAAGGTCAGAGATAGAGAGCATGGGCGATCACTGTCGATGTCGAATTGTTGCGTCTTCGTTACCACCTCCATAGCCTCGAATACCCCCTTCGCCGAAGGAGAATTTCGCCGCGCATCAGCGGGTTGGCAACAATCCGCTTACAGGAATGTAATCTTGGGAACCTTTTGCGATCTCGCGATGCGTGCCCTACGGGTGACGGTCCGAGGGACAGCGCGCATGCAGGTAAATCTCGACCCATTCAAAGCCCGGATCGATTCCCCGCTCGGCCAGCCACGCCTCCTGCAAACGGTAGGCCTCCGGCTCGGCCGCCGCCGGACAGGGCCAGTCGCGCGCGTGGAACTGAGCGCGATGGATCAACTCATGCAACAGCGAGGAAAGCTGCATCGGATCGTCTTCGGACCACGGCCCGACGAGGAAGATTCGATCCTCCACCAGATCATAGGCCGCGCGCAGATCGGAATCGACCAGAAGATCGTGCCCCTCATAGGTGATGACCTCCCCGCTCTGGCACATGAAGATCGCAGGCGCGCCCTCCGGCACCGTGTAGTCGCTATGCGCCTCGATCCATTCGGCGAGCGCTTCCGTCACCGCATCGGGCACAGACATCGGCAGCGGCGCGGGACAGGCCCCGACCGCTGCCGGACATAACAGTGCAAGCCCTATGACGATGGCTCGGATCATCACGCCTCCTCTCCTGACAGGATAGCAGCTACGTGCGGATCTCGGAATTGATGCCGATCATTAGGGCCGATGGCGCAAACCGCGCCTTCCTAGTTCGGCATCATCGGCGGCGCCATCACGATATAGGGCGTCGTCGGGGCCTCCCCGGGCGGCAAGGCCTCGGGCATCGGATCCCCCGGGTCTCCGAGCGATTTGATATACTGGTAAAGCGAGCGCAGATCGCTCTCGGGCATTGCATGCACGTTGTAGAACGGCATTGGCGGCTTGGCGTCGAAGGTCTTCGCGTATTCCACGAAACCGTCCTCGTCCATATCTTTGATCTCAAGGCGCAAATTGACCGCGTAGGTCGTGCCCCACGGCCCCTGCCAGCCAAGCGGCACGCCTTTGAGCGCCGCCTCCGGGTCGATCTTGCCGCCGGACTCGTTGTACCCGGCCGTGTGGCAGTCGTGGCATCCCGAGGTGATCGAGACCAGTTTGCCCCGCTCCACCGAGACCTCCTGAGCAACAACAGCCGAAGAGCTGGCCAGCGCGCCAAGCGCGGCCAGAATAAGAACGCGTTTCATGGGTTTCTCCCTCCCTAACAGACGCGCCCCTCCCGGCGCGCCTCTCCCTGAGGTCCGGCCTTACGTCCAAACAGACCTGACCTTGCGGAAAGGATGCGCCCAAAGGGGCGAGTCGGGCAATTAGATAAAAGATAGGCTCTCGCAGCCGCGCTCAGGCAACGGACAGCGATGAGGCACAAACCTCGCGAAGGCGCGAAGCGGGCTGCGCCGTCTGCCTCAGACGCTGACCACCTCGCGCAATGCCTCGCGCGTCAGGGTCTCTTTCGTCCCCTCCATCGCGACCGCGCCGCGCTTGAGCACGTAGAAACTATCGCCCAGATCATGCGCGAAATCAAAATACTGCTCGACCAGCACAATCGCCATATCGCCCTTCTCGCGCAGGTAGGAAATCACCCGCCCGATCTGCTGGATGATGTTGGGCTGGATGCCCTCGGTGGGCTCGTCCAGGAGAAGCAGCTTCGGCTTCATCAGCATCGCGCGGGCAATCGCCAATTGCTGTTGCTGCCCGCCCGAGAGGTCCCCACCCCGGCGATTGAGAAAGTCCTTCAGGATCGGGAAGAGCTCATAGATTTCATCCGGGATGACATGCTCGGATTTCGGAAGGCAGGCGAAGGCCGTCTCCATGTTCTCGCGCACGGTCAGCAGCGGGAAGATCATCCGGCCCTGCGGCACGTAACCCAGCCCCGCCTTCGCCATCGCCTGCGGCGGCACCCGGCCCATCTCGGCGCCATCGAGCGTAACCGTCCCGCCCGAGCGCAGATGCGTCCCCGAGATCGCTTTCAGCAGCGAGGTCTTGCCAACCCCGTTTGTGCCCATGATGCAGGTCACCTCGCCCGCACGCGCCACCATGTCGATCCCGTGCAGGATCTGGCTGCCGCCGTAATGGAGCGTCAGCCCCTCGGTCTTCAGCATCGCGGGTTTTGTCAGATCAGCGGCCAAGATACACCTCGATCACGCGTTTGTCGGCGGTCACATGGTCGAGCGAGCCTTCCGCCAGAACCGACCCCTCATGCAGCACCGTCACCTTGCAGTTCAGACGGCGCACGAATTCCATATCATGCTCGACCACGACCACGGCATGATCGCGCGCCAGATCGACCAGCAGCGCGGTGGTCTGCTCGCGCTCGGCCAAGGTCATCCCGGCCGCGGGTTCGTCGACCAGCAGCAGCTTCGGCTCCTGCGCCAAGAGCATCCCGATCTCCAGCCATTGCTTCTGCCCGTGGCTCAGCTCGCCCGATTTGCGCGGCAGTTGATCGGCGAGGCCCACCTGCGCCGCGATCTCTTCGACGCGCGCACGATCGGCATCGCCGGCCTTCCAGCCCAGCACCGCGAAGGGGCTGCGATTGGCCTTGAGCGCCATCATCAGGTTCTCGGTGACGGTCTGATCCTCGAACACGGTGGGCTTCTGGAATTTCCGCCCGATCCCGATCCGCGCGATCTTCGCCTCGTTCAAACGCAGCAGGTTGGTCGAGCTTTCCCCCCACAACACCGAGCCCTCGTCGGGCCGGGTCTTGCCGGTGACGATATCCATGAAGGTCGTCTTGCCCGCCCCGTTCGGC
>NZ_DFRG01000088.1:850-1327 GCF_002378135.1 Thioclava sp. UBA3469 | reverse complement strand
CGTCTTGCCCGCCCCGTTCGGCCCAATCACCGCGCGCAGCTCGGTCGGGCCGATATTGAAGCTGAGATTGTTGATCGCCTTGAACCCGTCGAAGCTGACGGAGATGCCCGAGACCTCCAACAGGGTCTGCGATCCTGCCCCCGGTTTGATCGCAACATTCATTCCTGCGCCTCCTCTTCCCGGAAGGAGCCCTTATCCGGCCCGAGCGGCGCGCCATGGCGGTTCGGGCGGCGGATGCCCTCGAACAGATCGATCAGCCCCGACAGCCCTTTCGGGGCGAACAAGGTCACCAGCACGAAGGCGAGCCCCAGCAGCACCTGCCACCAGTCGACCCAGTCGATAGTGTAGAAACCCAGCGGCAGATCGGGCACGCGCCCCCCGGTGAACCAGCTCGAGACGATGGAAACGAAGGCCGCCCCCATCACCGCACCATAGAGCCGCCCGCGCCCGCCAATCGCGACCCAGACCGCGAGGTAG
>NZ_DFRG01000088.1:0-541 GCF_002378135.1 Thioclava sp. UBA3469 | reverse complement strand
ATCGCGACCCAGACCGCGAGGTAGATCGACGCGATGGGCGCCATCTCGCCCGGGTTGATGATCCCCGCCTGCGGGTAATAGAGCGCCCCCGCAATGGCCGCGATCACCGCTGTCAGGGTGAAGACGAACAGCTTGTAGCCCTCGACCGAATAACCGAGGAAGCGCACCCGCGCCTCGTCATCGCGGATGCCGCGAATGACCGAGCCGAACTTGCCCGACACGATCAGCGACGCCGCGATATAGCCCAGCCCCAGCGCCAGAGCCGAGGCCCAGAGGAACCAGATCGACAGATGGTCCTGCCCCGCGCTTACGCCCGGAATGTTCTGCAGCCCCGAAAGCCCGTTATTGCCGCGCAGCCCGCTCTCGTTCTGGAAGAGGTAGAGCGACAGCGCGAGCGTCATCGCCTGCGTCAGGATCGACAGATACACGCCGGTGACGCGCGAGCGGAACGCGAGCCAGCCGAAGATCAGCGCCAGCAGTCCCGGCACCAGCACCACGAACAGCAGTTGCATCGGCAGGGTGCCCGCGAAGGTCCAGATCG
>NZ_DFRG01000074.1:1123-7572 GCF_002378135.1 Thioclava sp. UBA3469 | reverse complement strand
GGCGCGGGCAAGACGACGACGCTCAAGGCGATCTCCAACCTGCTCAAATCCGAGCGCGGCGAGGTGACGAAAGGCTCGATCACCTATCGCGGCGAGCGGGTGCAGGACGGCTCCCCCGCCGATCTGGTCCGCAAGGGCGTGATCCAGGTGATGGAGGGGCGCCATTGCTTCGAACACCTGACCGTCGAGGAAAACCTGCTGACCGGCGCCTATACCCGCAAGGATGGGCGTGCCGCGATCCAGGCCGATCTGGAGATGGTCTACGACTACTTCCCGCGGCTAAAGGAGCGCCGCAAATCGCAGGCGGGCTATACCTCGGGCGGGGAGCAGCAGATGGTCGCGATGGGCCGCGCGCTGATGAGCCGCCCCGAGACGATCCTGCTGGACGAACCTTCGATGGGTCTCGCGCCGCAGCTGGTGGAGCAGATTTTCGAGATCGTGAAATCGGTCAACGAGAACGAGGGCGTGACCTTCCTTCTGGCCGAGCAGAACACCAATGTCGCGCTGCGCTACGCCCATTACGGCTACATTCTGGAGAGCGGGCGCATCGTGATGGACGGTCCCGCCAAGGAATTGCGCGAAAACCCGGACGTGAAGGAATTCTACCTCGGCATGTCCGACGAAGGCCGCAAGAGCTTCCGCGACGTGCGCAGCTACCGCCGCCGCAAGCGCTGGCTGGCGTGACGTTAACTTACTGTTTCAATTGAATTGCTGCGCAACATTTTGGGCGCGGAATAGGAGCGGTTTGTCCGCTGAACGGAAAGGGTCGAGAGATGCGCGAACATTTCGACGAATTGGAAACCCGCAGCGCCGACGCGCGTGAGGCCTCTCTGGCGGAGTGCCTGCCGGCGCTGATCGGCGCGGCGATGAAGGCTCCGGGGATCGCGGCGCATCTGCAAGGCGTCGACCCGAGCGCGATCACCTCGCGCGAGGCGCTCGCGAAGCTGCCGGTGCTGCGCAAGTCCGACCTCGGGGCTGCGCAGAAAGGCGCGCCGCCCTTCGGGGGGCTGGTCACGAAACCCGCCCATGCCTTCGCGCATATCTTCCAGTCGCCCGGCCCGATCTACGAGCCCGGCGATACCAGCCACAACTGGTGGCGGTTGGGGCGTTTCGTCCATGCCGCAGGCGTCGGTCCCGGCGATATCGTGCAGAACTGCTTCGGCTATCACCTCACCCCCGCGGGCATGATGTTCGAGAATGCCGCGCGCACGGTCGGCGCCGCCGTTCTGCCCGCAGGCACCGGCCAGACCGAACTGCAGGTGCGCGCCGCCGTCGATATCGGCACCACCACTTACGCGGGCACGCCCGATTACCTGCGCATCATTCTCGAGAAGGCCGAAGAGATGGGCGAGGCGCTGAAAATCACCAAGGCCACCGTGTCGGGCGGCGCGCTCTTCCCGAGCCTGCGTCAGGATTATGCGGATCGCGGCATCGCCTGCCTGCAATGCTACGCCACCGCCGATCTGGGCAATATCGCCTATGAGAGCGCCGCGATGGAGGGGATGATCGTCGACGAGGGCGTGATCGTCGAGATCGTCCGCCCCGGCACCGGCGATCCGGTGGCCCCCGGCGAGGTCGGCGAAGTCGTCGTGACCACGCTCAATCCCGACTACCCGCTGATCCGTTTCGCCACCGGTGATCTGTCGGCGGTGATGGAAGGCGTCAGCCCCTGCGGGCGCACCAATATGCGCATCAAGGGCTGGATGGGCCGCGCCGATCAGACGACCAAGATCAAGGGCATGTTCGTCCGTCCCGAGCAGGTCGCCAGCTTTGTCTCGGCCCATGCAGAGGTGCAAAAAGCCCGCGTCATCGCCACCCGTGACGGCGAGATGGACGTGATGACCGTTCAGATCGAAACCGAGGCCGACGATCCCGCCCGCTTCGACGGTGGTATCCGCGAGGCGCTGAAGATGAAGGGCGTCATCGAACTGGTGTCGCCCGGCTCTTTGCCCAATGATGGGAAGGTCATCGACGACCAGCGCAAATACGACTGAGGAACCGCGCGCGCACTCAAGGGGTTTCTCCGGAAAGAGAGTGGAGGACCCCATGCGTAAACTTCTTCTGACAGGTGCCGCAATCGCGGCGCTTGGCCTTCCCGCCCATGCCGCCGATCTGGCGCTGGTGCTGGGAAATTCCGATTATCAACGGATCGACGATCTTCGCTCGGGCACTGCCCTGACCGATAGCGAAGCAAAGCTGCAGACGGCGGGCTTCTCGGTGCTGATCGAGGATGACGCCGATGCGGCCGAGATCCGGTCCCGCTTCCGTGATTTCGTTACCCGCGCACCCGAGGCCGAGCGGCTGGTCGTGGCGCTCTCGGGCCGTTTTGTCCATTCCGACGGGGAGACATGGTATCTGCCGGTCGACGCCCGCGACACCTCGCTGCCCGAAGCGGTGAGCGAGGCGCTGCCGCTGTCCGCAGTGATGACCGTGCTCGCCGCCCATCCGGGGCGTGCCGTGCTGCTTCTCGGCGCGGCGGATGATGAGGGCAACGGCCAGGGCCTCACCCAGCCTGGGATCGGCACGCTCGACATTCCGCAGGGCGTGACGGTGCTGCGCGGCAGCCCTAAGGATGTGGCCAGCCTCATGTCGGGCAACCTGACCGAGCCCGGCGCCTCGCTGATGCAGTCGGCGCAATCCGAAGACTTGCGCGCGAGCGGCTACATGCCGCGCGATTTCGTACTGGTCACCGAGCCGACGGGCAAGAAACCCGCCCCGGTGAAGACCCCCGCGGCTGACCCGTCAGCCCCCTATTGGGACATGGCGCGTTCCGAGGACACGATCACCGCCTATCAGCTCTATCTCGACCGCTATCCGAATGGCACCAATGCCGCTCAGGCGAAGCAGCGTATCCAGCAACTGCGTGACGAGCCTCAGCGGCAAGCGAAGGCTGCGGAAGAGGCGCTGAACCTCAGCCGCGATCAGCGTCGCGAGGTGCAGCAGAACCTGACGATCCTGAAATTCGACCCGAAAGGCGTCGATGGTATCTTCGGGCCCGGCTCGCGCGGGGCGATCGCGCGCTGGCAGAAAGCCAACGGCTTCGACGACACCAGCTATCTGACCCGCGCCCAGCTGACTGCGCTCTCGGCGCAGGGCGAGAAACGCGCCGCCGAGCTGAAGGCCGAGGCCGAGGCCCGTCAGGCCAAGATTGATCAAGAAGACCGCGCTTATTGGGAGCAGACCGGCAAGGCGGGTGATGAGGCCGGGCTGCGCGCCTACCTCAAGAAATATCCCGATGGTCTTTTCGCGGAACTCGCGCAGGAGCGCCTCGACAAGATCGAAGCGGACCGCCGCGATGAAGCGCAGTCGGCCGATCGCGCCGATTGGGACGTCGCACGTAAAGCCGACACCATCGCCAGCTACCGTGACTATCTGGCAAGCCGCTCCGACCCGGCCTTCAAAGCTGAGGCCGAGGCACGCATCGCTGAGCTGCAGCAACAGAATCAGCAAAGCGACGCGATGGACGCGGCCGCCGCGAAAGAGGCCGCCCTCAACCTGCCCGGCGTCGCGAAATCGCTGGTGGAGCAACGCCTCGCCCAAATGGGCCTGAAGCCCGGCAAGGTCGACGGCGTCTTCGACAAGGATACGCGCCGCGCGATTCGCCGCTATCAGACCGCAGGCGGGCTGGAAGCCACCGGCTATCTTGATCAGGCCACCGTGGCGCAGCTTCTGGCCGGGGCGATCGGCGCGCGTTAAGCGCCGATCCCTCTCAGCCTCGAAACGCTGAACAAAGGAAAAGGCCGCGCCGGGAAATCCCTGGCGCGGCCTTTATTCGTTTCGGCTCGGCTGCCTCAGCCCTGGCGGGCTTTGAAGCGCTTCTGCGTCTTGTTGATCACGTAGACGCGGCCTTTGCGGCGCACGACCTGGCAATCGCGATGACGCTGCTTGAGCGAGCGGAGCGAGTTGCGGACCTTCATCGGCCTTCTCCTGTATCGCGGCGCGCGGTGCGCCTTGAAAAACGAATGCCCCGGGCTTGCAAGCCGGGGGCGGTGAATAGATGGTGGGCGGTACTGGGATCGAACCAGTGGCCACTACGATGTCAACGTAGTGCTCTACCGCTGAGCTAACCGCCCACACCCGTGCGATCCCGTTTGATGCCTTTGATTCGCGCTTGCGGCTAGGCCGCGAAGGGAACCGAAAGGCGCGGTGTCGCGTCGGTCTGGGGGTCTATATAAAGAGTCGAAACGGCTTTCAAGAGGGTTTTGGCGTGAAAGCGTTCCAGTGTAAGATATTAGGCGATCATAAGAGGTTTCATGTCCGACAGCCCAGCCCTTTTGCCGCCGTTCCGGCTGGTTCGCCCCAAGGCGTTGCGGACGGCTGCGGTCTTCGCCTCGCCCCATTCCGGTGCGCAATACCCGCATAGCCTGCAGGAACGGGCCGTTCTGGACATGCTGCGCCTGCGGTCTTCCGAAGATGCTTTCGTCGATGAGCTGCTGGCGGACGTTCCGCGATTCGGCGCGCCGCTTCTCTGCGCGCAGTATCCGAGGGCCTGGGTCGATCTCAACCGGGCGGAGGACGAACTTGATTCGGCGCTGATCGCCGGGCTGGACCGGGCGCATCCGGGGCCGCGCGTCGCTGCCGGTCTCGGGGTGATTCCCCGCGTGGTGTCCGGTGCGCGGGCGATCTATCGCGGCAAGATCCCGATGATCGAGGCCGAGGCGCGGATCAACCATGTCTGGCGGCCCTATCACGCGCAGCTCGAGGCGCTGATGGCCGAGGCGCATGGGGCTTTCGGGCAGGCGATTCTGCTCGATATGCATTCGATGCCCTCCGAGGCTCTGGCCGCGAGCGGGCCGCGCCGCGCGGAGATCGTGCTCGGCGATCGCTACGGCACCAGCGCCGACCGGGAGATCGTGCGCGAGATCGAACTGATCTTCGAAGGCGAGGGGCTGAACGTGGCGCGCAACAGCCCCTTTGCCGGTGCCTATATCACGCAGCGCTACGGGCATCCGCGCGAGGGGTATCACGCGATCCAGATCGAGATCGACCGTGCCCTCTACATGGATCAGCACCGCATCGCGCCGAACGAGAATTTCAACGCGTTCGCGGCGCTGATGAGCCGGGCGGCGCGTCAGATCGCCGATCTCGGAGCACATCCGCTGCGTCACGCGGCGGAGTGACTCACTCCCCGTCCCAGCCGCGCCCGTTGCGGATCGCATCCGCCCCGAATCGCGCCCGGATCGCATCTTTCGCCCGCTCCGCGCTTGCGCGCTTGCCCGCATCGGGGTCGAGCAGGTCACCCGCCGGATCGCGCCCATCGGCCGCCGTGAGGTCGGAAAATCCGATGCCGATGAGTCGGTAGGCCTGCCCCTTCGGCAGTTTGTCGAACAGCGTCTCGCCCGCGCGATAGAGCGTGTCGGCCAATTGGCTCGGCTCCTCCAGCCGGGGCTGCCGGGACACGGTCGCGAAATCAGCCTTCTTGAGCTTCAGCGTCACCGTCCGCCCCGCCAGATCGCGCGCCTTCATCCGGGCCGAGACCTTCTCGGCCAGATGCCACAGCTTGCCCATCAGCGCCTCGCGATCGGCGATGTCAGTGTTGAAGGTGGTCTCGTTCGACACCGATTTCATCGGCGAGTCGGGAGAGACGCGCCGCGCATCGAGCCCGCTGGCCAACTCAAAGAGCCGCCGCCCCGATGCGCCGAAACGGTCCTCCATCCGCGACAGCCCCGCGCGGCGGATATCGGCAAGCGTGCGGATGCCCGCGCGCCCCAAGGCCGAGCGCGTCGCCGCCCCCACGCCCCAAAGGATCGACACCGGCTTGTCGCGGAGAAACTCTTCCGTATCGCCGCGCCCGATCACCGAAAACCCGCGCGGCTTGTCGAGATCCGAGGCGATCTTGGCGAGGAACTTGTTATGCGAGAGGCCAACCGAGGCCGTGACCCCGATCTCCGTCTCGATCTCGCGCGCAAGCCGCGCCATCAGGAGCGCGGGGCGGCGCATGATGCAGCCGCTCCGTCCCGCCCAAATCGAGGAACGCCTCGTCGAGCGAGAGCGGCTCGATCAGCGGCGTCAGCTCGACCATCTTCGCCCGGATCTCGCGCGAGACGCTGGCGTAATGCTCCATCCGCGGTTTGATGATCACCGCATCGGGGCACAGCTTGCGCGCCTGAAACATCGGCATGGCCGAGCGCACGCCGGAGATTCGCGCAATGTAGCAGCAGGTCGTCACCACCCCGCGCGTGCCGCCGCCCACGATCACCGCCTGCGAAGACAGTTCGGGATTGTCGCGCTTCTCGACCGAGGCATAGAAACTGTCGCAATCGATATGCGCGATGGGCAGGTCGAACAGCTCCGGATGCGCCACGATCCGCGCCTTGCCGCAGGAAGGGCAACGCTTCGGCGCCTCGTCAAAACTCTTCAGGCAATCGCGGCAAAGGGCAGGCATGGGGACTCGATCCGGGAAACACCCCTTAGATACCCTCTCTTCCTCTTGGCGGAAATATCCCGGG
>NZ_DFRG01000074.1:501-804 GCF_002378135.1 Thioclava sp. UBA3469 | reverse complement strand
AAATATCCCGGGGTGAATTGGCGTAGCCAAGAGGGGCAGCGCCCCTGACGCTGACGAAAAAGGGGCGGATCGCTCCGCCCCTCTCAATCGGTTTTCAGCTAGGTTTAGTGCAGCGGCACGCCATCGGCAGGCTTCGTGCCCCCCAAAGGCGCGCTGTGGCCGCCGACGATCAGGCCGTTCGGGCCCGCGGTGACTTCGACCGTCGCACCATCCATGATCTCGCCACCAAGGATCGCCTCGGCCAGCGGGTCCTGCAGCGAACGCTGGATCACCCGCTTCAGCGGACGTGCGCCATAGACCGGG
>NZ_DFRG01000074.1:0-190 GCF_002378135.1 Thioclava sp. UBA3469 | reverse complement strand
ACGTGCGCCATAGACCGGGTCGTAGCCCGCATCGGCGAGCCACTTGTGGGCCGGCTCGTCCAGCTCCAGCGTGATCTTGCGCTGTGCCAGACGTTTCTCCAGCCGCTTGAGCTGGATCTCCACGATCCCGTCCATGTTCTCGCGGTTCAGGCGATCGAAGATCACCATCTCGTCGAGACGGTTCAGGAAT
>NZ_DFRG01000199.1:4408-4594 GCF_002378135.1 Thioclava sp. UBA3469 | reverse complement strand
CGTGCCCTTGCCCGCGCCCGGAGGGCCGAGAAGGATCAGAACCGCAGGCTTGGTCTGCGTCATGGTCGTGCTGTCCGACATCATTTGTTCCCGCGATTTTCGATCAGATCATCGACGACCGACGGATCGGCCAGCGTCGAGGTGTCCCCAAGGCTGCCGAAATCGTTCTCGGCGATCTTGCGCAGG
>NZ_DFRG01000199.1:3779-4052 GCF_002378135.1 Thioclava sp. UBA3469 | reverse complement strand
CGGGTCTTCGGCAGGCCCGGCGCCCATTGGATGATATCGGGCTTGGCGATCGGACCGATCTCGGTGCGGACCCACTTCTCGAGCTCCTTGCGCAGCTCGTCGGAGGGTTCGACATCGTTCATCAGCGTGACATAGGCGTAGATGCCCTGCCCCTTCAGCTCGTGCGGGTAGCCGACCACGGCAGCCTCTGCCACGGCCTGATGCGCGACCAGCGCGGACTCGACTTCCGCCGTGCCCATGCGGTGACCCGAGACGTTGATCACGTCATCGACG
>NZ_DFRG01000199.1:0-3457 GCF_002378135.1 Thioclava sp. UBA3469 | reverse complement strand
ACGCGGCCGGTGATCCAGTAGTAGCCGTCGCTGTCGCGGCGGCAGCCGTCACCGGTGAAGTAATAGCCCTTGTACTGGCTGAAATAGGTCTCCTGGAAACGCTCGTGGTCGCCCCAGATGGTGCGCATCTGGCCCGGCCAGCTGTCCGAGATGCACAGCACGCCTTCGGTCTCGGTTTCGTCCTGCTTCACCGCGGTCTGCGGGTCGAGCACGACCGGCTTCACGCCGAAGAACGGACGGGTCGCCGAGCCGGGCTTCGTGGGCGTCGCCCCCGGAAGCGGGGTCAGCATGTGGCCGCCGGTCTCGGTCTGCCAGAACGTGTCGACGATCGGGCATTTGCCCTTTCCGACGTATTTGTCGTACCAGGCCCAGGCTTCGGGGTTGATCGGCTCACCGACCGAGCCCAGCACCTTGAGATCGGACAGATCGTATTTCTCGACCCATTCCGGCCCTTGGCCCATCAGCGAGCGAATCGCGGTGGGCGCGGTGTAGAACTGGTTGACCTTGTGCTTTTCGCAAACGGCCCAGAAACGGCCCGCATCCGGATAGGTCGGCACGCCTTCGAACATGATCGTGGTCGCGCCATTCGCGAGCGGCCCGTAGACGATGTAGCTGTGGCCGGTGACCCAGCCCACATCGGCGGTGCACCAGAACACGTCGCCATCATGGTAGTCGAACGTGTATTGCATCGTCATCGCCGCGTAGACGAGATAGCCGCCGGTGGTATGCACGACGCCCTTCGGCTTGCCGGTCGAGCCCGAGGTGTAAAGGATGAACAGCGGATCTTCCGCGTTCATCGGACGCGGCGGACATTCGGGCGAGACGTTCTCCATCATCGCCTTCACGTCGACATCGCGACCGTCGATCCACGAGGTCTGGTCGCCGGTATGCTTCACGACGAGGCAGCGCACCTTGTCCGAGCAGTGCAGCAGCGCGGCGTCGGCATTCGCCTTGAGCGGTGTGCGGCGGCCACCGCGCGGAGCGGTGTCGGCGGTGATGACGACCTTGGCGCCCGAGTCGTTGACGCGGTTGGCGAGTGCGTCAGGCGAGAAGCCCGCGAAGACGATCGAGTGGATCGCGCCGATACGCGCACAGGCGAGCATCGCGTAAGCCGCTTCCGGGATCATCGGCAGATAGATCACGACGCGGTCGCCGCGCATCACGCCCTGGCTCGACAGCACGTTGGCGAAGCGGTTCACCTTCTCGGACAGCTCCTTGTAGGTGATGTGCTGCGCCGGGGTTTCCGGATCGTCGGGCTCGAAGATGATCGCGGTCTGGTCGCCGCGCGTGGCGAGGTGACGGTCGATACAGTTCACGCTGGCGTTCAGCACGCCGTCCTCGAACCATTTGATATCGACATGGCCGAAGGTGAAATCGGTGTTCTTCACCTTGGTATACGGCGTGATCCAGTCGAGGCGCTTACCCTCGCGGCCCCAGAACTTCTCCGGATCGGTGATCGATTCCTGATACATCTCGCGATATTTCGCGGCGTCGGCATGGGCGTTCTCGAAGCCCGGCGGGACCTCTTTGACCTCTGGAACCTGAGTCACCTTGTCTTGCGCAGTCATGAGCTTCCTCCCAGCAATTTCGCATTGCGGCACGGCGTGTCCGCATGTCGCCCGCGTGATAGTGCAGGCCCTCTACCCCGCGCTACTGTAACTCAAAGGTTAAGATTCATGTAACCCCCTTTATACGCTACATATTTCTGTAAATTTTTTGACACCGATTGCGCTAACGCTGTAAATGCACGGAAATGAGGCAGAAAATAGGCGAGCCAATTCAAGTGCTTGCCTGTAGCGTTTCCGCTCGAACCCAACTGAATTTGAAAATCGACCGCACGGTTAAAATCATGCCGCAACCGCGATGAGGCGAATCGGACGCTCAGAATGATTCGGCTCGCGACCTTCCGTTACGGCATCCTGTGGATAACTTCGCCGATTGTCGCCCGCAGGCCCGCGCCCTACCATCGCGCCGCCTTGAAGGAGCCTCCCATGCCGCAGCAGACGCCGCCGACCAACCCGATCCGCCCCACGGATGCCGAGGCCCGCGCCTTGGCGCAAAGCCTGATCCGTGAAGCCCGGTTCGGCGCGCTTGGCACGCTCGACCCGGATACAGGCGCGCCGGTCGTAACGCGCGTCGCCCTTGGCCCCGGCCCTCAGGGAGAGCTGTTAACCTTCGTTTCCAGCCTCGCAGCACACACGACGGCCCTGCTGCGGGATCGCCGGGCCGGGTTGCTGCTAGGCGAGCCCGGCGCGAAAGGCGACCCGCTCACCCATCCCCGCCTCTCGCTGCAGGTCGAGGCACATGCCATCCACCGCGACGACCCCGCCTTCCCGGCTATGCGCGAGCGCTGGCTCTCCGATCATCCGAAATCGAAGCTCTATATCGACCTGCCCGATTTCTTCTTCTTCGATCTCCGCGCGGCCTCGGCGGCTCTCAATGGCGGATTCGGCCGCGCCTTTCGACTGACGCCCGCGGACCTGACATAAGAACAACGCGCAGGACTTTCGCCCCACGCGCCGCCTTGCCGATCCGCCCGCCCCGGCCCAGACCGGCTCCGCTCACATCGTTTAGATCGGGTTATCCATCCGCAGCGTGACCTGCAGCCGCCCCTTCGCCGCCTCCGGCCAGTTCACCGTAATCTGGTTCTTGGCCGCGCCCTGCTCCACAGCGACATAGGGCATCGCGTCGATCCGCGCGCCCGAACCGTCGCGCACCATGCCCTCGGCGATTAGGCTCTGGACATTGCGCGCCCAGCCCCCGAACGGAAGGTACTCGCTCGCATCCACCGTCCAGACCGATTGCGCCGTGGACTGGTTCACCTCGACCATCACCGGGTTCTGCGAAATGTCGTTGATCGCGTTAAACATATTCGCCTCGAAGACCACGTTGCGCACCCGCGAGCGGTCGATATCCGCGAAACTCGTGTCGATCTTCTCGATCCGGTCGACACTGCCGTTCAGCGATTTGAACACGTTATTCGTCACGCTCAGACCCTGAATGAAATGCCCCGGCCCGTAGGGCTTGATCGAGAGCCAAGTGAACCACGGCGCGACGTTGATGCACACGCAGGTATTGCCCGTCACCGTCAGCCCGCCAAAGCTGTATTCGCTCGCGAAATCCGGTTCGGCGTCATGCTCGTTGGTCCACTCGATCACCGAATTGTCGATGTAATTGCCGGTCACCGCCGACTGGACATTGGTCTGGGTGAAGACCAGCCCGGCCACGCGCACGCCATTGCTTTCCTCATCGCCCTGAAACCAGTGATTGCCGACGATCAGATGCCCCGAGCCATTCAGCACGAAACTCGTCCCGAAGCGCACGAAGCGCGAGTCGCGGATTTTCGAGTCGTTGGCGTTGACGTTGAGCACCATCGACTTGCGATCCTGAGCGGGCAGCAGCATCTCGTCCGACAGGAACTGACAGCCATCGATCAACAGGTCCTGACACCCCCGCC
>NZ_DFRG01000143.1:0-2789 GCF_002378135.1 Thioclava sp. UBA3469 | reverse complement strand
CCACCGGCGAAATCCCCGAGGTCGACAGCGTGGACATCGCATGGATCAACGCCGTCAGCGACCGGTCCCCCGCCATCAGCAGGCAGACCCACAAGAGCACCGTCAGCCCGGTATAGATCGGGGCGAGCGACACCGCGTAATGGGCAATGCGCTCGGACATCTCCGCCCCGCCATCGGCCGCCGGGGCCGCCGCGGCCGGCGCGCCCGAGGGACCGCCCGAGAAAAACACCTCGAACCCGCCCAGCCGCATCGGCGCGAGCACCGCGATCGCCATCACGAGGATGAAGAACCCACCCATCCACGCGACGAGCCCGCGCCACAGATGGACCGACCCGACCAGCCGGGTGGGCTCGTAGAGCGTGCCGCCCGTGGTCGTGAAGGCCGAGACCATCTCCCACCAGCTGTTGAAGAAGGACGTGTCCCGCACCGCGACATAGAACGGCACCGCCAGCATCAGCGGCAGCACCGTGAAGGCAGCGAGCATGATCAGAAGGCTCGCCCGCCCCGCGCGCGCAGGCCGCGGGTTCGACCCGTTGGCCAGACCGATCAGGGCCGTCGCGAAGAGGAACAGCGTGGCGGAATAGAAAAACGCCCGCGCCGTGTGGTGATGGTGGGTCAAAAGCGCATGGATCGCGGGCACATACATCGCCAGCGCCGAGACTCCCATCAGGAGGATCGGCAGCGGCAAGGCCTTGATCATGCGTTCCATGCGGACCGCCCCTTAGAAGAAGTCGATGGAGACCTGCAACAGGCGCTCCACTTCGGGCACATCGGAGGTCAGCGCGAACAGGACCACGATATCGCCTTCTTCAATGCGGGTATTGCCGGTGGGCTTGACGATCTTGTCGCCCTTGCGGATCGCACCGATCAACACGCCTTCGGGGAAATCGACGTCGCGCACCGCCTTGCCCGACATCGGCGAGGTGCCCATGACCTGCGCCTCGATCGCCTCGCCCTCGGCATCCCCGATCGAGTAGATCGCGCGCACCCGGCCATGCCGGATATGGCGCAGGATCGACGACACGGTGGTCGCGCGCGGGTTGATATAGGCGTCGATATCGAGCGCACTCAGCAAGGGCGCGAGCGTAGGGTCGTTGATCAGACAGATCGCCATGCGGCAGCCCGCCTGCTTGGCGCGCACCGAGACGAGGATGTTGGTCTTGTCGTCATCGGTGATTGCAAGAACCGCATCGGCGGTGGCGATATTCGCCTCCTCCAGCAGCTCCGAGCTCATCCCGTCGCCATTGAGCACGATGGTCCGGTCCAGCGCATCGGCGGCCTTCTCGGCCTGCGCGCGCGAGCGTTCGATGATCTTGGCGCGCACCCGCTCGGTCCGCGCTTCGAGCGCCTTGGCCACGCTGAGACCCACATTCCCGCCGCCGATGATGACGATGCGTTCCTGCTTCTGGGTGGATTTGCCGAAGATATCGAGCGTCCGGTTCACGTCCTCGACATGGGCGAAGACATAGATCTGGTCGCCCGCGAACAGCTGATCGCCCGGCTCGGGCGCGAACAGCCGCCCCTCGCGGCGAATGCCGACCACGACCGCGCGCAGCGTCGAGAACAGATCGGTGAGCTGCCGCAGCGGCGTGTCGAGCACCGGGCAATCCGCATCGAGCTCGATCCCCAGAAGCTGCAGCTGCTCGTCGAGGAAGCTTTCCGTGTCGAAGGTCGAGGGCGCCGCCAGACGTCGCAGCGCGGCCTCGGCCACCTCGCGCTCCGGCGAGATGATCACGTCGATCGGCAGGTGGTCCCGGCGATAGAGATCGGAATACTGCGGCTGCAGATAGCTTTGCGCCCGGATGCGGGCGATCTTGCGCGTGATCCCGAAGACCGACATCGCGACCTGACAGGTCACCATGTTGACCTCGTCCGAATGGGTCGCGGCGATCATCAGATCGCAGTCGCGCGCGCCGGCCTGCTCCAGAATATCGGGATGCGAGGCGAACCCCACGACGCCCTGGACGTCGAGCGTATCGGCCGCGCGCCGCACCAATTCGGGATTGGAATCGACCACCGTGACGTCGTTGCGTTCGCCCGCCAGATGGCGCGCGATCTGCCAACCGACCTGACCCGCACCACAGATGATGACCTTCATGGCAAATGCCTCCGCGCCTCACTTGGCCCCTATCTAGGCCGCGTTGCCGGGGGTGGTCAAATGGCAAACGTGCAAGCCGCACGTCGCGGCGAAAACCTAAGCCCCTTCCTCTTGGGTAAAATATCCCGGGGGAATCTCCGGAGGAGATGGGGGCAGCGCCCCCTGCCCGCTTCACCGGAACAGCACCAGCGCCCCGGGCGACCATGCGACGCGGGTGCGGGTGCCGACTTCCAGTACGGGGCGGCCGAACACGTTGCGCATCGAGATACGGACCGGTTTTTCGGTGCCGTCGAGGCGCACGTCGTAATAGGTCATGTCGCCGTAATAGACGACCTCGTCGATCGTGCCGGGCGCCTCACGGTCGGAGGCCTGTTGACCTTCGTAAAGAAGCGTTAGGGTTTCCGGTCGGAAGCCCACCGCCGCACCATCACCAGCAGGCGCGCTCGAGATTTGGCTTTGTGCAACCTCCAGTCGGCCAAGCCCCGCAACCTCTGCCGTGACCGCGTCGCCCGACCCGTCCGTCACCGAGGCGGGCAGGAAGTTCATCACCCCGATGAAATCGGCCACGCGGCGCGAATTCGGGCGACCATAGAGCACTTCGGGATCGGCAAGCTGGGCGATCTCACCCTCGAACATCACCGCGATCCGGTCCGACATGACCAGCGCCTCTTCCTGATCGTGGGTCACGAAG
>NZ_DFRG01000190.1:1306-2631 GCF_002378135.1 Thioclava sp. UBA3469 | reverse complement strand
CCGGGAGCAGCCAGCCGCATGAGAACGACCAGCCGACGCTGGGGCTCGTCTATTGCATCGCCATGCAGGGTATCTACCCGAGCTTCGACTGAAAAATCCGCGCGCCCCGCGAGGCGCGCGGCTTGCAAGCGAAGGGGCGGCCGCAGAGCGGCGCGCCCCTTTTTCTTTGGAGGAGGTGCCGAGAGAGATCGTGGCGCTCTCCGGTCTGATTTGAAAGCCGTGCCGAAGCGGCTCAGTCCAGCGTCTGTCGGTAGCGCAGCATCGAGATCAGCATGATCACCACGCCGATGATGAAGATCGCCCGCAAGTCGCCGGTGATGTCGGCCAGATGGGCGCCTTTGAGCATCACCTTGCGCACGATCCGCAGGAAATGCGTAGCGGGGATCGCCGAGCCGATCACCTGCGCCCAGCCGGGCATGCCTGCGTAGGGGAACATGAATCCCGACAGCAGGATCGTGGGCAGGATCGTCATGAAGCTCGCCTGCATCGCCTGCATCTGGGTGCGCACGAGGGTCGAGATCAGGAAGCCGAGGGCGAGGTTCACTACGATGTAGAGGTTGAAGCCGATGAAGAAGGCCAGTCCCGATCCGAGGAACGGCACCCCGAACAGAAGCTTCCCGGCGATCAGGAACACGACGGTCTGGATGTAGCCGATCACGACATAGGGCAGGATCTTGCCCAGCATCACCTCAAGCGGCCGGACCGGCGTCGCGATCAGGGTTTCCATCGTGCCGCGCTCTGTCTCGCGCACGATCGCGATGGCGGTGATCAGCACCATCGTCATCGCGAGGATCACGGCGATCAGGCCGGGCACGATGTTCAGCGAGGTTTTGCTCGCCGGGTTGAATTGCTTGTGCACCACGACCGAGAAGGGCGGCGGTTGCCCTGCGACCGGGGCGAGGGGGCCCTGGAAGGTCTGCTTCACCGCAGTGTCGATGATCCCCGACAGCGCGCCGACAGCGGTGCCCACAGCCGTCGGATCGGACGCGTCGGCGCTGACGAGAAGCTTTGGCGACAGGCCCCGCACGATGTCGCGCTCGAAATTGGGCGGAATGACCACGACGAAATTCGCGGTGCCGTCGCGGAGCGCCTGATCGCCTTCCTCGGCGCTGGTCACGATGCCCTCGAATTTGAAGTAATCCGAGGTCTCCATGCCCGACAGCACCGCGCGCGCCACCGGGCTTTCATCGGCCATCTCGATCAGGGTGGGCAGGTGGTGCGGGTCGGAATTGATGATGTAGCCGAACATGACCAGCTGCAGGATCGGGATGCCGATCATCATCGCGAAGGTCATCCGGTCGCGCCGCATCTGGATGAATTCCTTG
>NZ_DFRG01000190.1:0-999 GCF_002378135.1 Thioclava sp. UBA3469 | reverse complement strand
CGCCGCATCTGGATGAATTCCTTGTAGAGCACCGCTCCGAAGCGCGACGGAGAGAACCAACTCATGCGGAGGGGCCTCCGTTGACGCCGAAATTGTCGGCCGCTGTCGCCATCAGGTAGATGAAGACCTCTTCAAGCTCGGCCTCTTTCTTCTCCCATTTGCGCGCGTCGTTCTCTCCGCTCTTTTCAGCGACGACCGCGTCGAGCCCGGCGCTGTCGGTCGAGGACACATGAAGTTGGGCGCCGAAGCGCGCGACCTGTTCGACCCGTGGATCGGCGCGCAGCTCTTCCTCCAACTGGATCAAGTCGGGGCCGGAGACCCGCCATGTGGTCAGGCCGACCTGATGCGGGATCTCGGTCGCCGGGCCGTCGATCAGCTTCTTCCCATAGGCGATATACGCGATGTAATCGCATTGCACCGCCTCATCCATGTAATGCGTCGAGACAAGCACCGTGACGCCCTGTTTGCTGAGCTGGCGGATCTCGTCCCAGAAGTCGCGCCGCGCCTTCGGGTCGACCCCGGCGGTGGGTTCGTCGAGAAGCAGGAGCGCGGGCTTGTGCTGCATGCAGGCGGCCAGTGCCAGACGCTGTTTCCAGCCCCCCGACAGAGTGCCCGCCAGCTGCTTGCCGCGCCCTTCAAGGCCAAGCGTCCGCAGGGTCTCGTCCACCACCTTCTTGCGGTTCTTCACCCGATACATCCGCGCCATGAAGTCGAGGTTCTCGCGGATCGTCAGATCGCCATAGAGCGAGAACTTCTGGGTCATGTAGCCGACGTTTTCCTTGATCGCGCGCGCGTCCTTGTGAATGTCGTAGCCAAGGGTGTGACCTTCGCCGCCATCGGGGGTGAGCAGGGCGCACATCATCCGGATCGTGGTGGTTTTGCCCGAGCCGTTGGGGCCGATGAAGCCGTAGATCGCGCCTTTGGGCACCGACATATCGACCGCGTTCACCACCTTCTTGCCGTTGTAGATCTTCGTGAGCCCCTTCACGACGATCGCGG
>NZ_DFRG01000108.1:0-5925 GCF_002378135.1 Thioclava sp. UBA3469 | reverse complement strand
CGTCAGGCCGAGGGGGCAGAGCCCCCTGCCCCGTCGCGATCCGCGCGGCTCTGTGGCAGATTTGCCCGGTATTCCGATGCATGCCATCAAACGCTTGATCAGCGGGGAATTTCGCCGCAGCTAGAGGGTAACACCCGCGTGAGCGAGACTTGAGAGATGACCGCCGATCCAAAGCCCCACCTGCCCGACCATCCCCAGCGCTATGCGCTCGTGAACGAATTGCACGCCCGCCCCTATCCGAAACTGGGCGTGCCGGGACATGCGGTCTATGTCGCCTTCAAGGAGCCGCGCGACGCTGCCAATCGCGACCGCAGAAAGGATCACGATCACCTCGTCGATCTTCTGACGCGCAATGGCGCGGCGCAGCCGAAGGCGGGGATCACCCATTACGGCGGCAAGATCGGACGCCACGAGGTGAAATGGGAAAGCCATACCGAGTTCACCACCTATCTCGCTTTCGGCAAGGGCGTGTCGTCGCGCGCCTTCGACCCGGCGGAGACCGAAATCTACCCCGATAGCTGGATCGATGCGGCACCCGGCGGGCGGATTGCGGCGGTGCAGATCCGCATCGAGGAGCTGCCCGAGAACCCCGACGACATCTCGCCGCTGCTGGAGCAATGGTTCGTCACCGAAAGCCTCGTCTGCACCTGGGTGCTCGACGGGGCGGCGGTGGTCGCGGGCGATTTCCGGATCGATCCGAACGGGCAGATGCGCTTTGCCGTCTTCGCGCGGCCCGGCACCGGGCCGGGGCGGATCGGGCGCACGGTGCAGCGGCTTTGCGAGCTGGAAACCTACCGTGCGATGTCGATGCTCGGGCTTGCGCGGGCACGCGATCTGTCGAAGCGGCTCAATGCGCTCGACCCGCGCCTGACCGAGATCGTGGACGGGATGGGCAACGACGCCAATTCCGCCGAAGAGACGCTGCACGACCTGCTGGAAATCTCCGCCGAACTGGAGAGCCTCGCGGTGCAACATTCCTTCCGCTTCTCTGCGACCGGTGCCTATGAGGCGATCGTGCGCGAGCGGGTGGAGGCCCTGCGCGAGAGCCGCTTCGAGGGGCGACAGAAGCTCAGCGAGTTCATGGCTCGTCGCTACGATCCGGCGGTGCGCACGGTCAAATCGGCCGAAACGCGGCTGCGCCAGATGGTGACGCGGGCGGCGCGCGCGGGCGAACTGCTACGCACGCGGGTCGACGTGGAACGCTCGGCGCAGAACCAGAAAGTGCTGGAAAGCATGGATCGCCGGTCGGACCTGCAGCTGCGGCTGCAGCACACGGTCGAGGGGTTGTCGGTGGTCGCGATCAGCTATTACGCGATCTCGGTCGCGGGCTACCTCGCCTATCCGCTCTCGAAGAAGATCGGGCTGAGCAAAGAGCTGATGATGGCGGGGCTGACGCCGATCGTGATCCTCGCGGTCTGGCTGATGATCCGACGCATCCGCAAGGGGATGGGCGGTCACTGATCGGCGATGAGGGGCTTTGCCTCGGCCCGCGCGGCTGACAGCGCCTCATCGGGGCGAAGTTCGATCATCAGCCCGCGCTTGCCGCCGTTCAGTATGATCCTGTCATAGCCAAGCGCGCTCTGCTCAAACGCGACGGGGCTTGCGCGTTTCTGCCCGAAGGGGCTGATGCCGCCGGTGTGGAACCCGGTCAGCTTCTCGGCCTTGGCGGGCTCCATCATCTTCGCGGATTTACCCCTGAAGGCCGCAGCCACCTTCTTCATCGACAGCGTCGCGTCGGACGGGATCACCGCGCAGGCGGGCTTGCCATCCACCTCGACCATCAGGGTCTTGAGAACCCGCGAAGGCTCCACTCCGAGCGCCTCAGCCGCATGGAGGCCGATCTTCTCCTGACCGGCCTCATAGGCATATTCGTGCAGATCGAAGGCGAGCTTGGCACGGGTCAGCGCCTGCGTCGCCGGGGTGGCATGACCCATCGGCCCTCTCAGAAATCGGCGGTGGCGGGGTCCGGCCCGATGCGGCCTTCCGCAGCGTCGATATCCTTGATCTGCGCCATCTCACCTTCCGTCAACTCGAAATCGAACACGTCGATATTCTCGCGCATCCGCTCGTGATTGGCCGATTTCGGGATCGTCACGCAGCCCAGCTGAATCTGCCAGCGCAGCGTGACCTGTGCTGCCGACTTGCCATAGCGGGCCGCGATCTCGGTCAGGATCGGGTTCGCGAGCGCCTCGCCCTGCCCCAGCGGCGACCAGCATTCGGTGGTGATGCCGAGCTTTTCATGCACCTCGCGCTGCGCGGCCTGCTGGAAGCGCGGATGCAGTTCGACCTGATTGATCGCGGGCGCCTCGCCGGTCTCTTCGATCAGCCGCTCGAGATGGTCGGGCAGGAAGTTCGACACGCCGATCGCGCGGATACGGCCCGCGTCGCGCAGCTCGATCAGCGCCTTCCACGCCTCGACATATTTGTCCTTGGCGGGCATGGGCCAGTGGATCAGGTAGAGGTCGAGATAATCGAAGCCCAGCTTCCCCATCGTCTCGTCGAAGGCGCGCTTGGTCTCGTCATAGCCCTGCCGGTCGTTCCAGAGCTTCGAGGTCACGAAGATGTCTTCGCGCGCCACGCCGCTTTGCGCGATGCCGCGGCCCACGCCCGCCTCGTTGCCGTAAGCGGCGGCAGTGTCGATATGGCGATAGCCCGCGTCGAGAGCGTTTTGGATGATGGCGGGCGCATCGGCATCGTCCATCTTCCAGACGCCGAGGCCCAGCTGCGGGATTTTGATGCCGTCATTGAGGGTGAGGGTCGGAACGCTCATGGTCGATCTCCTGTCTGCCTGTTGGGTTGGACAACAGCTTAGGGCGGCGCGGCGTTCCGGAAAGGCGCTCACGGGGTAGTGAAAGGCGCCAGGGATTGGCCCGGGGCTGGCACGCCCCGGGCCGTGCGCCCTTACTCCCCGCGCGGGAAACGTTTGTTTTCTTCCAGCACGTTAAGGTCCATGTGATTGCGCATATAGGCCTCGGAAGCTTTCTTGAGCGGCTGGTAATCCCACGGATACTGGCCGCCCTGGCTGAGCGCCTCGTAGACGACCCAGCGGCGCGCTTGACTGGCCCGGACGTCCGCGTCGAAACGATCCAGATCCCAGCGCGCGGCGGCTTCGGCTTTCAGCGCGGCATAGGCCTCGGCATGGGCGGGATCACCCGCGAGGTTGGTCAACTCATGCGGATCGGCCTCGACGTCGAAAAGCTGATCGGGATCGAGATTGCACAGGTTCAGCTTGTAGCGCCCTTTGCGCAGGCTCACGAGCGGCGCGTAAGACGCCTCGGCGGCATATTCCATCGCCACCGCCTCTTTACGGGGCTCGCGCTTGGCTTGCGGCAGCAGCGAATGCCCGTCGAGCCATGGCGCGATCTCGTCCAGCGAGATACCCGCCAGATCGCACAGCGTCGGCGTGACGTCGATCGTCGAGACCGGATCGGAGACCAGACCCGGCTCCAGCCCCGGTGCCGAGATCATCAGCGGCACGCGGGACGAGCCCTCGTAGAAGCTCATCTTGAACCACAGCCCCCGCGCGCCCAGCATGTCGCCGTGATCGGAGACGAAGAGGATCGTAGCCTCCTGCCGGGTGTCTTCGAGCACCTGCAGCAGCTCGCCGATCTTGTCGTCGAGATAGGAGAGGTTCGCGAAATAGGCGCGGCGCGAGCGGCGGATATCCTCGGTCGTGATGTTGAACTCGCGCCAGTCATTGGCGTCGAAAATCCGCTTCGAGTGGTTGTCCTGCTCCTCATAGGGGATCGTGCCGACCTCGGGCTCGAGATGGTCGCAATCCTCGTAGAGATCCCAGTATTTCTTGCGCGCGACGTAGGGGTCGTGCGGATGGGTGAAGCTGACGGTCAGCATCCACGGGCGCGCATCGTTGCCGCGCGCCAGATCGTAGAGCTTCATCTTCGCCTCATGGGCGACATTGTCGTCATATTCCATCTGGTTGGAAATCTCGGCTACCCCTGCCCCGGTCACCGAGCCCATATTGTGATACCACCAGTCGATCCGCTCGCCGGGCTTGCGGTAATCCGGGGTCCAGCCGAAATCGGCGGGGTAGATATCGGTGGTCAGTCGCTCTTCGAACCCGTGAAGCTGATCGGGGCCCACGAAATGCATCTTGCCCGAGAGGCAGGTCTGGTAGCCCGCGCGGCGCAAGTGGTGGGCATAGGTCGGAATGTCCGAGCGGAACTCGGCCGCGTTGTCATAGACGCCCGTCGTCGAGGGAAGCTGGCCCGACATGAAGGCCGCCCGTCCCGGCGCACAGAGGGGCGAGCCGGTATAGGCGTTCTCGAACCGCACGGAACGCTCGGCCAGCTTGCGCAGATTGGGCGTGTGCAGCCACTCCGCCGGACCATCGGGAAAGAGCGTCCCGTTGAGCTGGTCGACCATCAGGATCAGGATGTTCGGGCGCGGCTTGCTGTCGTCCTTGGCGGCGGTTTCGAGGTCAGGCATTGCAGCGCGCTCCTTTTATTGATCCACGGGTCAATAACCCCTGTAGCGATCCGGAGCGGGGGAACGCAAGGGCAAGCAGGTCACGCGGAAGTGGCTCGCGCCGGGTCAGGCGGCCGCGATGATCCGGGCCTCATGGCGTTTCAGGCTCGGCCGCGCGGCGAGATAGCTTTCGACTTCGCCGTCCAGTTCCGGGAAGAGCGCAAGCAATTCGGCCCGTTGCGCCTGATCCATATCGTTCATCGTCGCCTGCCCCGGCTGGAAGCTTTCGGTCCAGAGCCCGTCGGAGAAAACGATCTCGTGATTATCGAACATCACGTGGATATAGGTGACCGCCTCGGCCTCTTCGTCGATCTCGATCCCCGGCAACCCGACAAGATGGCGCGCGGCGGCCAGCACCTCCGGCTCGCCCGCGATCAGCTGCGCGCGCGGCCCGGTCAGTAGGATGCGGTGCTGCGGCGAGACGCGCATCTCGCGCTCGGGCTGGTTCGCGCCCAGCGCGCCTGGTGCGATCTTGATGGAGCGGAATTCCGGCTTCGCCAGCAGTTCCGCCGCGCTGAGCGCACGGGTGCCAATCCAGCGGATGACCTGAAAGCCGCTGTCGCGAGTCAGAATGCGATCGCCGACCTGCAGGCTTTCGACCGCGCGGGCGCCGCTATGTGTTGCGATCAAGGTGCCCGGCGTGAAGCAGGGGATGACCTTTTCGATATTCGAGAAGTTGACCGTGCCGACGACCGCGCCATTGCCGTCATAGAAATCGATCGTGCCGTTTTCCGGGTTCGCCGCGTCACGATGCACGGCGACATTGTCCCAGCCCCAGTCGCTGAGGTCGATGATGTCGAAATCGTCGCCCGTCTCCGAGCCGTCGATCGTGTCGCCGGGGACGAGGTCGATGAACCTGTCGGCATCCGCGCCGCCGACGAGAGTGTCGCCGCCGCCGCCCGAGAGCGTATCATTGCCCGCGCCGCCGTCGAGTTGGTCGCTGCCGGCGCCGCCCTGCAGGACGTCGTTCCCGTCGCCACCGAAGAGCGTATCATCGCCGGTGCCGCCAACGAGGCTGTCATTGCCTGCGTCGCCGTAAAGCGTGTCGTTGCCCGATCCGCCCAGCACGGTGTCGTTGCCCGTGCCGCCGTAGAGGATGTCATCCGCGCCCGCGCCGTCGATATAGTCGTCGCCGCCATTGCCGTAGAAGACGTTGGTGTAGCCATCAATCGGGTCCGAGGAGGCGCCGTCGAAGCCGATCAGCGTGTCGTTGCCTGCCGAGCCGTAAATCCCGTCGACGCCGCTGAGCGTATCGCCCGTCGCATCGCCGCCCGTGGCCGTGCCCGCGCCGAGGTTGATGTTCACCGCGCTCGCGGAATCGGAATAGTCGACATAATCCATGCCGGTTCCGCCCGACAGGATATCGCCGCCCGCGCCGCCATGCAGCGTGTCGTTGCCCGTGCCGCCGTCGAGCGTATCGGTCCCCGCCCCGCCGTCGAG
>NZ_DFRG01000042.1:0-8196 GCF_002378135.1 Thioclava sp. UBA3469 | reverse complement strand
GCCGCATTCGCAGCTTTCGCGGCCGCTTCCGCCGCCGCCGTTGCAGCCTTCGCGGCATCGGTGGCAGCCGCGCTGGCCGTATCGCTTGAGGAATCCATCGTGGCTGTCGCGGCCTTGCTTGCAGCCGAGGCGGCATCCTTGGCCGCGTCGCTCGCGTCGCCCGCCGCCTGCTGCGCGGTCTCGGTCGCTTTCGAGATGGTGTCGGCAGCGCTTTGGGCGGCGTCGGTGGCGGCGCTTTGTGCCTGATCGGCTCCGCTCTGCGCAGCCTCTTTCGCGGCATCCGCGGCATCCGCCGCCGCGTTCGAGCCCGCATCCATCGCGCCCGAGGCCTTTTCCTTCACGCTATCGGCCGCGTCGGACGCCGCCTGGCTCGCCTTGTCAGCGGCGGCCTTCACCGACTCGCCCGCGGACTTCACCGCATCGCTGGCCTTGTCGGCCATGCTCTTGTCGCCAGTCTCAGCGCCAGCCGCTGCGTTTGTCGTCGTATCGGTCGCGTCGGGCGAGTCCGTGATATCGGTATTGAGGATGATCAATCCGGCGGCCACCGCCAATACCACGATCGCCGCTGCCACAATCTTGTTCATCACGCTTTTTCCCTTAATTGTCTCTCTCTGCGGGCGCTATCCACCCCGTCTCGACCACTGGGCGCAGCCACGCATACGGACCGCTAATGCGCCGCAAACGCCTTTGCCCTGCCCGGCAGGACACAACGCGTTTCCTCCCTGCCTGGTTCCCGTGCCTTTGCGGTTGAATACGGCGGCACTCGGGACTATCTTTTCCGCCCGAAATTACTCAATGGCTACAGAAGGATTCCCACCATAGCCCGCAGACCCCATAACGCCCCGCCGACCCGTGACACCGGCCCCCGAGTGAACGGCCGCATTCGTGCGACCGAGATCCGCCTGATCGGTGCCGAGGGTGAGAATGTCGGCGTGGTTACCCCGCGCGAAGCGATGACCATGGCCGAAGAGGCCGGGCTCGATCTCGTCGAGATCTCGCCCAACGCCAATCCGCCCGTCTGCAAGATCATGGATTTCGGCAAGTTCAAATACGAACAGCAAAAGCGCGAAGCCGAAGCCCGCAAGAAGCAGAAGACGATCGAAATCAAGGAAGTCAAATTCCGCCCGGGCACCGATGTGCACGACTATGACGTCAAGATGCGCAACGTGGTGAAGTTCCTCGAGAACGGCGACAAGGTGAAGGTCACCCTGCGCTTCCGTGGTCGCGAAATGGCGCACCAGGATCTGGGTCTCGAATTGCTCAACCGCGTCCGCACCGATGTGGGCGAGTTGGGCAAGGTCGAGAACATGCCCAAGCTCGAAGGCCGCCAGATGGTGATGATGATCGCGCCGGCGAAATAACCGCCAGAGCATCGCGAGATGGTTTGAACCCTCCCCTCACCGGGAGGGTTTTTTCATGGCCCGTCGCGGGTGGCTCGTGCATTTCGAGGGGAGGAAAAATTAAAGCGCCGCGGGAGGGAGACCCGCGGCGCATTTTGGGGAAGAGACGAGGGAGAACGTCTGTTCCTCTGGTCGGGTTCTGTGCGGTTTGGGCCGCGTCAGGGAGATCAAGAACCCGATGCACTTGTGATATGGGAGTATCCGTGTGCTGAACTTGACTTAGGTCAAAATTCATCCGGTTTGAACTGCGACAAACTGTTCCAATGGTCACGTTTCTGGCAGGGTCGGTGAGCCGCGTGTGAGGAAAACCTTACCAGAAGCCTGACACCCCGCCTTCGGACCTGTCTTTTCGGGCTCTCAAGACACACGGCGCGATCACGCGAGCGAGTCGCCCCGATCGAACTTTCAGCGCCTTTTTCTTCCCGTCCCATCCGGTCTTGCGCGTGCTCCTCCGCGATTGCCCCGGTTTCGCCATTCCCACCGCGCGAAATCGCCCCGTTCGGAGGCGAAATCGAACCCCGGACAGGCGCGGCCCGGAATCGGGTTGCCGGCAATTGCGCGCTCTTTATCGCGTCACCCCCTGCGTGCTAGTTGGAACGAGAGGCAGTTTCGAGATCGATATGGGCAAGCAACGAGTGATCCGGCGCATCATGCAGGCGCAGACGGGCAAGCCCGCGCTGCTCGACGCGGTGGGCTGGACCGAGGACACCGATCTCGGGCCCCGTCACCATCTGCGCGCCTTCTTCGCCGCCCCTTCGCAGTCCGAGGATCTGAGCTTCGATGCCGTGCCCGGAGCTGCGCATCTGGCCGAGGGGCGCAATGTCGCGGGCGCGGTGATGGCAATCTACGAGCCGACCGAGCCGGGCCCGATTCAGGCCGCGATGACCGGGCCAGACGGGCCAAGCCTGCGCGAGATTACCCCCGCCGCCCCCGATTGGGAGATTTTCGAAGGCCGCAACTGCCTGTTCGGGCTGCGGCTGGAGGAGAGCGTCGAGACGGTGCTCGATTGGCTGAGCTGGCATCACGACCATCACGGCGCGACAGGCGCGGTGATCGTGAACCGCGCACCCGAGGACAGCCCCGCAGGCACCGGCGAGAGTTTCGCCGACGCACTGGAAGCGGGCATGGCGCTGCGCGAGCTGGACCTGCCAGTGGCGATCTTGGAAAGCCCGCTGCCGCTCGGCAAACCCGATCAGGGGCCGGAGAACCATGTCTTCCTCGCGCCCGACGCGCCCGGCAAAGACCGGATGGAGCCGCCTGCCCCCGATCCGCAGCGTAGCCCTCTGGGTCAGGCGCTGATTTTCGAGATCGCGAAATGGCGCTTCTTCGCGAAGGCGGCCTCGGTGCTGGTGCTCGACGTGACCGATCTGCTGGCCGCGCGCGAGCCGGGGCAGCCCTCGGCCTTCGAAGCCACGCAGGCTGCCGAGAACGGCGTGATCCTTCTGGCGGGCCGCCGCATCTACCCTTGGCGCGTGCGCAAGGATCAGCCCGCGCGCTTCCCCGACCATATCTGCCGCCAGTTCGACGCGCGGCGCGGCATCGCGCGCTGGGGCTGCGCGCCGCAAAAGGCCGGGCTGGAGAATACATGGCGCCTGCTGCGCGTCAGCTATTGTCGCCCCGATCCGGGGCTGACCTACGGTTTCTGGCGCGCGATGGCGCTGCGGGTGCCGGGAACCTCGCCTGCGGAACTGGCCCCCAAGACTTCGCTGGTCGAGGATGAACGCCTGCTGCACCTGTCGCGCGACATCTGGGGGTTCAAGCCGGTGCGCCCGCCGGTCTCCAAGGTGAAGGACGCCCCCGCCCAAGCGGTCGAGGCAGGCCGCACCGCCATCGTCACCACGATGAAGAACGAAGGCCCCTTCATCCTCGAATGGATCGCCTATCACCGCGCGATCGGCGTGGACGATTTCCTCGTCTATACCAACGATTGCACCGACGGCACCGATACGATGCTCGATCTGCTGCAGGCCAAGGGCTACGTCCAGCACCGCGAGAACCCGTTCCGCACGATGGTCGACATGAAGCCGCAGCACGCGGCGCTGGCGGCGGCGGAGAATGAGCCGGTAATCACCAAGGCGGGCTGGTCGATCTGCATGGATGTGGACGAGTTCATCAATGTGAAGATCGGCGACGGCACGCTGAAATCGCTGTATCAGGCGATGGGCGAGGCGAACATGATCGCGCTCACCTGGCGGCTCTTCGGCAATGCGGATGTCCATGCATACGAGGACAGCTTCATCACCGGGCAATTCACCCGCTGCGCCCCCGAGATCGTACGCAAGCCGCATCAGGCCTGGGGCTTCAAGACGCTGTTTCGTAATATCGCGCTCTACAAGAAGCTGGGCGTGCATCGTCCCAAGGGGCTGAACCCGGACCTCTGGGATCAGGTGAACTGGCTCAACGGCTCGGGCAAGCCGATGCCGCGCGAGATGTTTCGCAATGGCTGGCGCTCGACGCTCGACACCTATGGCTATGACTGGGTGCAGCTGAACCATTACGCGGTGCGCTCGGCCGAGAGCTTCCTCGTGAAGCGCGACCGGGGCCGGGTGAACCATGTCGATCGCGATCAGGGGCTGAACTACTGGTTCCGGATGAACCACAATGCGGTCGAGGATCGCTCGATCCAGCGGATGCTGCCTGCGGCTCGCGCCGAGTTCGACCGGATGATGGCCGATCCCGAGATCGCCGCCGCGCATCACCATTCCGTCGCCTGCCACCGCGCGAAGATCAAGGAACTGATGGCGCGCCCCGATCAGCGCGAGTTCTATGAGACCCTGACGTCCGCGCGGTTCGAAGCGCTCTCGCGGATGCTGCATGTCTTCGGCTCGGCCGTGTTCAACACCGGCCCGCATGTGATCCCCGACGATCTGCACGCCCGCGATCTGCCCCACGACTTCTTCTTCACCGTCGACGCCCCCGACGAGGCCACGCACTAAGCGCGGCGCCTTTACCCCTGCGCGTCCTGACCTAGCTCTCCGAGAAAAGGAAAGGATACGAAAACATGGCACGCATTTTCATCATCGGCGCGACAGGCGGCGTCGGGCATCGGCTGGTCCCGCTTCTGATCGAGGCAGGACACGAGGTCACCGCGCTGCACCGCAAATCCGAGCAGGCCGACAGCCTCCGCGCGATGGGTGCGACGCCCGTCCAAGGCGACCTGATGGAGCTGACGGCGGGAGATTTCGAACCGATGTTCGAGGGCCACGACGCGGTGGTCTTCTCGGCGGGGGCTGCGGGCTCCGGGCTGGAACGCACCACCCGGATCGATGGCGAGGCACCGCTCGACGTGATCGCCGCGATGAACCGGATGAGCGTGCCGCGGCTCTACCTCGTCTCCGCCTTCCCCGATGCCGGGCGCGGCAAGGAGATCAAGCCGGGCTTCGAGCATTACATGCTGGCGAAGAAGACGGCCGATGCCGCCGTGGTGGCGAGCGGGCTCGACTATGTCATCCTGCGCCCCGGCACGCTTCTCCATGAAGAGGGCGACGGGCGCGTCGCGCTGGCCCATGCGCTCGATTACGGCTCGGTCGCGCGCGGCCATGTCGCGGCTGTGCTGGCCGCGCTGATCGACACGCCCGAGATCAGCCATGAAATCCTCGAGCTGACCGACGGCACCGAGGAGATCGCGGCAAGCGTGGCCGCCCTGCCGCGCCACGTCGCCGTGTGATCCCAGACACTTGCGGGCGCGCGCGGCCTCACTACAGTGGCGCAATGCGTGCGCTCGCGATCACATCCGTCAAGAACGAAGGCCCGTTTCTGCTGGAATGGCTGGCCCATCACCGGGCCATCGGCTTCACGGATTTCCTTGTCTTTTCAAACGACTGCGACGACGGCACCGATGCGATGCTGGATCGGCTGCAGGAAATCGGCTGGCTGACCCATGTGCCCAATCCCGGCCCGTGGAAGGAAGGCCCGCAATGGGCGGCGTTGAAACAGGCCGATGCGCATCCGCTGGTGGCTCAGGCCGACTGGATCGCGGTGATCGACGTTGACGAATTTGTCACCATAAAGACCGGCGACGGCACGCTGGACGCGCTGATCGAGGCCGTCCCGCAGGCGACCGCTTTCGCGATGACATGGCGGCTGTTCGGCAATTGCGGCGTGGTCGGTTTCGAGGATCGCCCCGTCACGCAACAGTTCCCCCGCTGCGCGCCGCCGGACATGCTCTGGCCGTGGCGCGCGTCGATGTTCAAGACGCTGTTTGCTAATACCGGCGCCTATGGGAAGCTCGGTGTGCACCGCCCCCGTGCGCCGCAGGACGACAAGCTGGCGGGCACGCTCTGGGTCGACGGATCGGGGCGCAAGCTGCCGCCTCACTATCAGCGCCAGAAGCTGTTCACCCCGCCCGGCAGCGCGCCCTACGACCTTGTGCAGCTCAACCATTATCCGCTTGGGTCTATGGAGGGCTACCTCGTGAAATGCGACCGCGGCCGGTCGAACCGACAGGCCGGGGCCTTCGACATGTCCTACTGGGTGGAACGCAATTTCTCGGACGCCGAGGACGATTCGATTCGTCGCCACGATGCGGGCACGCAGACCGCCCTTGCCGAGCTGACCGCCGATTCCGACCTGCCCGGCCTGCACAATAAGGCAGTTATGTGGCGCAAAGCGAAGGCCCGCACGCTATTGCGCGAGGAGCCGTATCGCGCGCTTTTTGGCAGGCTTCTTCTCTGTCCGCCGAGCCGCCCGCTCTCGCCGCAAGCCGCTAAACTCATGGTTCGCCTCGCAAAAGCGGCGATTACCGAGAACCCGTGAACAAACGCAGCTGATTAGGCCGATTGTCGCCCATTAAGAAATGTGGCGGCAGATTCCTCGCTTGGCTCCTATTTGTGCCCCTTTCTTGCGGTGATACGTTGGTTGAGCAGAACTGGCGGTGTCCCGCCCGCGCCCGCAGCAAGCGAAGCGCGCACGAAAGCTGAAAAGAGGCGAAGGTGAACAAGGCAGACACGGACTGGCGTGCACGGCTGGAAGCGATCGCGGACGAGACCGGCTATCACGAGCCGCTCGGCGCCAATCACGAAGTGCTGTTCCACGACGACTCGCCCGTCCTGATCGTCAGCTTCGAGACCCGAGCGCAGATCGAGGCCGATCGCGACGAAGCCCTGCCCTTCGGCTACAAGATCGCCCGCGATGAGGGCTGGTCCGCACTCAGCGTGATCGCTTCGGACGAGAGCTGGTTCCGCGACCCCGCCATCTATGCCTATTTCGACCGTCTCGTCGACGAGGCCTTCTTCGAGGATTTCGACCGTGTGGTGTTCTACGGCGCGGGCCCCGGCGGCTACGCGGCGGCGGCCTTCTCGGTCGCAGCACCCGGCGCCACGGTGGTCGCGCTCGCCCCGCAGGCAACGCTCGACCCGACACTCGCGGGCTGGGATGACCGGTTCCCGCAGACCCGCCGCATGTCCTTTACCGATCGCTACGGCTTCGCGCCCGAAATGCTCGACGGCGTGGAGCGCGCCTTCGTCTTCTATGACCCGTTCGAGCGGCTCGACGCGATGCACGCAGCGCTGTTCGCGCGACCTTGCGTGTCGCTGATGCCGTGCCGGCATATCGGCCCGGACCCGGCGGCGGGGCTGCTCGACATGGATATTCTCGACGAGGTTCTGATCGCTGCGGGCGCGGGCAAGCTGACCCCGTCCCTGTTCTGGACCTTCTTCCGCGCCCGGCGGCTCTCGAAACGCTACGTGATCCGGCTGGTCGACCACCTGCGCCGAGCGCGCCGCCCGGTGCTGGAAGCGATCCTGTGCCGCGCAGTCGGGACCAGCCAGAACCGTCCGAAATTCCGCAACCGCTATGAGGCGCTCGCCCAGAAGCTCGCCGAGCAGGGGGTCGAGTTGCCGGAGCCACAAGAACGGGCTGGCGCGGCCTGAGCCCCGAACGAGAGACTGAAACGTAAAAAGGGCGCGCCCCGGCTTGGGCACGCCCTTTTTCAATGCGAGACGCCGGAGCGCCCCGAACCGCGATCAGATGTAGAAGCGGTCGCGGAACACGTGGCGCACGATGCCGTCACGGGTCAGACCCATATCGGCCAGTTCGGCGTCGCTTTTCGCGTCGAGCGCACGGATCTGCTCCTGGCGCGACTGGCGCTCCATATAGGCGACGAGGCCTTGTGCGATTGCGTGGCCCATACGGGCAAAGATCGATTGTTCGCCATGGGCGGTGGTAACGAATGCCATTGGAAACCTCCTGAGGTTCAGCGTTCAGGTCGTTTTCTCCCTTGGCACTGAATTTAGGTCAGCCTTGCTGCCAGTGGTACCGCCATCTCCGCATCCCCGCCATGCAATTGCTGCAGCGCGGCATGCGCGCTCCCTCTGGATTTGCACGCAGCCTCGGGCTAAGGACTTTTTTCATGAGCACGATCACCCTGCCCCGCCCCGATGACTGGCACCTGCATCTGCGCGATGGCGCGATGCTGGAAGGTGTCGCCCCCGAAACCGCCCGTGATTTCGCCCGCGCGATCATCATGCCGAACCTCGTGCCCCCCGTGGTGCGCGGTGACGATGCCGCCGCCTATCGCGAGCGCATCCTGAAGGCGCTGCCCGAGGGGAGCGATTTCGAGCCGCTGATGACGCTCTACCTGACCGAGAAGACCGATCCGCAGGATGTGGCGCAGGCCGCAGCCTCCGGTCTGGTCAAGGCGGTGAAGCTCTATCCGGCGGGCGCCACGACGAACTCGGACTCGGGCGTGCGCGATTTCGACAAGGTGCGCGGCGTGCTGGAGAAGATGGCCGAGATCGGCTTGCCGCTTTGCGTCCATGGCGAGGTGACCCGCCCCGAGATCGACATCTTCGACCGC
>NZ_DFRG01000131.1:15631-50604 GCF_002378135.1 Thioclava sp. UBA3469 | reverse complement strand
CCGGCTCACCGGGATGCATTTTTTACACATTTTCTGCCCCTCGGTGATCATAGGGGTGACAGGGATGCTGGTGCTCACGCTGGCGGTGAGCTTCGTTTTCTCCACCACGCAGGCGGCGACCCAAGGGCGCGCGGTCATGGCGCTGGCCGAGGTCTTCCCGCCCGGGTCCGACGAATTCACCGGGCAATTCCTGCCGTAACTGTCCAGCTATGTGGCACAGGTAAAATCCATTCCCTTCGCGCTGTTCTACAGCACCGCGAGACCCGAGCGCCGCCTGCCGCGCGGTATCTACCGGCTCTGGCAGGACGACCGGCTCAACGAGGACCAGCGCCGCGCTTTACGGATCATCCTGCATGAATTTCCCGGCCTCGAAGGCGTCCCGCCCGAGCAGTTCGACGACACGCTCCTGCATTGGGCGAAGCGCCACGATCTGTGCCCACAGGACATGACGCGTCGCGCGTGATGCGCTGTGCGCCCACGCTTGAGCGGCGCGCATAACGTGGAACGCCCCGCGCAGTTCCTTGAAAATAAAGTGTTGGCCAGCCCCGCTTGTCCGGCAAATCCGCCGGTCTATCGTTCTCGCACAGCCCCTTGTGCAAGCGAGTTTGCCATGCCCCTCACCGTCCCAAAGTGCAGAGCCCGGTTACGTGTCGGCGCACTCGCCGCACTCTGGGCCGTCGCGGGACAGGCGAAGGCCGAAAGCTTCCTCGACCCCGCAGGTCCGGTGGCTGCTGCACAGGTTTCGCATCTGCGCATCATCCTGATCGTCATGGCCATCGTCGTGATCCCGGTTTTCGCGGCGACTCCGTGGCTGATCCGGCGCTATCGATATGGCCGCTCGAAAGGCGACTACCGCCCCGACTGGTCTTTCTCGACCCTGTTCGAGTGGCTCGCGTGGGGCGTGCCGGTGATGGTCGTGCTGATCCTCGCGGGCTATCTGTGGGAGCGGACCCATAACCTCGATCCATACAACCCGGTGCCCGGTGCGAGTGGCAAACCGCTCGTCGTCGATGTCGTGGGATACGATTGGAAATGGCTCTTCATCTATCCCGAAGAGGGTGTGGCCAGCGTGGGCGAGCTGGCCTTCCCCGCCTCGCGTCCGCTCGAGCTGCATTTGACCTCCGACACGGTGATGCAGAGCTTTCTGATCCCGCGGCTCGGCAGCCAGATCTACGCGATGAAGGGGATGCGCACCAAGCTGAACCTTGCCGCAGATAGCCCCGGCACGTTCGAGGGGCGCAACACGCAATATAACGGCGAGGGGTTCTACACCCAGACCTTCAAGGCGAGCGCTATGAGCGACGCGGCCTTCTCGCGCTGGATCTCGAAGGCGAAGGCCAGCGGCCTGCCGTTCGACGCCAAGGTCCGCGATGCGGTGGAGGCGAAAAGCAACAAGGTCGAACTCGCGCGCAAGCTCGACCAGCCCACGGGGCAGCCGATCCTGTTCTCGACCGCGCCCAGCGCGATGTTCGACGAGATCGCCGGCCTGAAGGAGACGGCACAATGAATACGTGGAGCGATGTCTGGGGCTTTCCCTTCGGTCGGCTGACATGGGACGCGCTGCCGGTCATGGATATCTTCAAAGCCGACGGGCGGACCGAATTGCTGTCCGGAATTACCGGGACGGCAGCGGCCGGCATGGCCGTGCTGGGCTTCGTCGTCGTGGTCATCCTGATAACGGCGAAAGGCTGGTGGCGCCCGCTCTGGAGCGAGTGGTTGACCTCGGTCGATCACAAGAAGATCGGCATCATGTATATCGTCTTCTCCTTCGTGATGCTGGCGCGGGCGCTGGCCGAAGCCTTCGTGATGCGCAGCCAACAGGTTGTAGGCCATGATGGCGGCGGGATCGTGATGCCCGACCACTTCGCGCAGCTTTTCACGACCCATGGCACCATCATGATCTTCTTCATGGCGATGCCCTTCCTGACCGGGATGATCAATTTCGCGATGCCGCTGCAGATCGGCGCGCGCGACGTCGCCTTCCCGGTGCTCAACTCGGTGTCGTTGATGCTGACGATTGCGGGCGGGGTGATCCTGATGGTCTCGCTGGTGCTCGAGCCCTTCTCGACCGGCGGATGGACCGGTTATCCGCCCTATACAGAGCTGTCCTACAATCCCGGCGCAGGGCCGGATTACTGGATCTGGGCGGTGACGCTGTCTTCCATCGGGTCGACCTTCACGGGGCTGAACTTCGCGGTGACGATCTACAAGAAGCGCTGCCCCGGCATGACGCTGATGCGGATGCCGCTGTTCACCTGGACGTCGCTCTGCACCTCGATCCTGATGATCTTCGCGATGCCACCCCTGACCATCGCGACCGCGCTGCTGGCACTGGATCGCTACATGGGGTTCCATTTCTTCACCAATGGCGGTGGCGGCAACATGATGAACTACGCCAACCTGTTCTGGCTGTTCGGCCACCCGGAGGTCTATATCCTCATCCTGCCCGCCTTCGGGATCTGGTCCGAAGTGTTCGCGACCTTCTCGGGCAAAACGCTCTACGGCTATACCGCGCTGGTGATCGCGACGATGGCGATCGCGGTGTTGAGCTTCACCGTCTGGGTCCACCACTTCTTTACCATGGGCCAGAGCGCCAACCTGAACGCCGCCTTCGGTATTGCGACGATGCTGATCGGGGTCCCCACGGGGGTGAAGATCTACGACTGGATGCTGACGATGTATCGCGGGCGTGTGCGGATTTCGGTGCCGATGCTCTACGCCATCGCCTTCATGTTTCTGTTCACCATCGGCGGGCTGTCGGGCATCCTGCTGGCGAACCCGACGATCGACTACCAGACCCACAACACGCTGTTCCTCGTCGCGCATTTCCATAACATGCTGATCCCCGGCCTGCTCTACGGGATGATCGCGGGCTATACGATGTGGTTTCCCAAGGCCTTCGGGTTCCGGCTCGACGAGAAATGGGGCTACCGCGCCGCGTGGTGCTGGATCCTCGGCTTCATGGGCGCGTTCTTCCCGCTCTACGTGCTGGGGCTGATGGGAATGCCGCGCCGGATGTCGGGCTATTTCACCGGCGCGTGGCTGCCATGGACGATCATCGCATTGGGAGGCGCGGCGGTGATCCTTGCCGGCTTCCTGTCGTTGATCGTGCAGCTTTGGGTCTCGGTGCGCGACCGCAAGCGGCTCGCGGTGCCGGTGGGCGATCCGTGGGACGGGCGCTCGCTCGAATGGGGCCTCCCTGCCCCCGCGCCGGAATGGAACTTTCCCGCCCTGCCCCGCGTCGAGGGCCGCGACGCCTTCGCGACGCTGAAAGCCTCGGACCGTGACCTCGGCCCGCCCGAGGACGGGTTCGAGGATATCTGGCTGCCGAAGAACGCGGCGTTCGGCCCGGTGATCGGTGCGCTCGGAACGGCGCTGGCCTTCACGCTGACATGGCATATGTGGTGGGCGGTTCTGCCGCTCGCGGCGCTGGTGCCGCTGGTGATCATCGCGCAGGGCTTCCGCCGCAATACCGAGAAGCGCATCCCCGCCGAAGAGGTCCGCGAGGAATGGCGCGCCTTCCGCGAGCTGGCCGCCCGCACGCCGCGTGTGCCGCGCAGCTCGGAATACACCCGCGACAACCGCGGCCACGCCATCCCGATGGCACAGGAGGCCGCACGATGAGCCAGACAACCCGCCATCCCGGGCTCAATCTGGGGTCCAAGCACCAAAGCGCCGATGACCAAGCCGAAACCGAAGTTTTCGGCTTCTGGGTCTTCATGATGTCCGACGCGATCCTGTTCGGGCTGTTGATGGCGACCTATGTCGTGATGCGGCCCAACACCAATGGCGGCCCCGGCCCGCAGGAGTTGTTCGAGCTAAAGTCGATCTTCATCGAGACAATGCTGCTCCTGACCTCGTCAGTCGCGATCGGGTTTTCGCATCTCGCACTCAAGCACGAGCCGCGCCCGGTGAAGATGGTGCTGTGGCTGCTGGTCGCGATGGCGCTGGCGCTGAGCTTCGTGGGGTTCGAGATCCACGACTTCCTGAAGATGTTCTCCGAGGGCGGCACGCCTGAACGCAGCGGCTTCCTGTCGGCTTTCTTCGCGCTGGTGCCGCTTCACGGTCTGCACGTGACCTTCGCGTGCCTCTGGGCGGTCGCGATCCTCGTGCAGATGCTCGTTTACGGTCTCGACGACCGGGTGAAGCTGTCGATGGTGCGCCTCGCCGTGCTCTGGCACTTCCTCGACATTGTCTGGATCGGCATTTTCTCCATCGTCTATATCGGGGGGCTGGCATGAGCGAACATGACGAAAGGCGCCAAGAGGCCCGCAGCTACCTGATCGGCTATGCGCTTGCGCTGGCGCTGACCCTGCCGATCTTCGCGCTGGTGGCGTGGGATCTGCTGCCGAAAGTGGCGATCTGGTGGGCGACGGGGGTGGCCGCGATCGTGCAGATCGTGGTCCATTTCCGCTTCTTCCTGCATATCCGCCTGAAGGGTCAGAAGCAGGAAGACCTGCATCTGATCCTCTTCACCACGCTGATCCTGCTGCTGATGGGCGGCGGCACGCTGTGGCTACTATGGAACCTGCACGCTCGGATGGTCTAAGGCGGGTCAGGCCCCGAAGCGGCCGATCTCGAAGCCAGCCTCGGTCAGGTGTCCGCGCAGTGCCCGCGCCATCGCCAGCGCCTCTGCCCCGTCGCCATGCAGGCAGACCGTGTCAATCTTGCAGGGGAGGTCCTTGCAGGACGCGGTTGCAATAAAGGAAAGGAGTTTTCTGCCTTGCGGGAGAGCTCAGGCCCGTCCGAACTCCGTGCAGTCGTAGTCGCTTGCGGCTATTGACCATGAAAAGTTATTTCACAAACCAGCAATGATCCTCCCAGACCGGGCACCCGCGTAACACAGACCACCGTCTCAGGTAGGTTATCGAACAAGCCTGTTACACGCACCTTGAACGATTTCAATGACTTATCCGACGCGTAACGCGGTAACGCCCGTAACGCCGGAAGTAAATATATAGGTGGAGTCTTTTCTGGATCGAAGTGGATGGAGGAACCACTCACTCTCTCTATGTATATTCATCTCATAGAGTGTTACATACATACCTAGATAGAGATTTCTGTTTTATTTCAATTGCTTGCGCGCGTAACGCGCCCTGTAACACGCGTAACAGCTGTCACAGCATTGAAATCGTTTACTTTTTTCGGAATCGCCGGTGCCCGATTGGCCCATTTCGGGCTCTCAGGCTGCATTTTGGTCAAGATGGCGAGGGCGGATAACACTAAAAAACCCTTCAAGAGCAATGTTTTGCGGGAGACCTTCTGCAATTGATACTACGGGCGCGGCGCGGCCGCCCCCGCTCTCGTGGTTGTCTGTTTCGCAATCTACCCGGATCGATGAGCAATAGACCGAGCGTGCCCGGAGGTGGGCACGAGATTAGGGGCTCCCTCCCCCCCACGCGACGAGGCAGTTCGGTTTGCCCTAGGCGCACACGGTGCCGGGTCGGCAAATGTCACCCGGAGTCAACAGGCCTTAAATGGCGCCCGCGTGGATTGAGGCGCAAGAAAAGCAGCAGCGGCAGCGGCAGAGAGAATGCTGGAGAGAAGGACGCTTCACCCCCATGTATCTGGGGGCGGTCACTGCGGGGAGTGCGTCCGCGGGCCCATCACACGCGTCGGAATATTCCTGTCCGACTTCGTGCCGCGCTGATGCGCACGCACCATCACGATCTTTCCGCTCTTGTAGCGCCGTTCATGCGCGCTCACCCAATGCTCGGTCGGCGGGTGGCGGCCGGCGGCCTGCTCACGCTCAAATTCGCGCCGCGCTGCCTGCTCGCGCAGATGCGCATCTCCCTCCTTGCCGATCCGGATCGTCACATGGGAGCGAAGGTTTTCTGTGAGCCAGGTCTTGCCGAACTTCGCGGCGGTCTTGCGCTCTCCCGGCGACAGGCTGTCGCGTTCCTCTCGCTCGATCCCGTTCTCGGGCGAGGACAGAAGCGCGAAGAGCACGAAGCCGAGCACCATGTCATAGGTCAGGTGACTGAGTTCGTTATTTACCATCCCCTGAAGATCCTTCTGGGAGATGTTCTTCTGGGCGAAGAGATCGCGCATGTGCGGATGCGGGCGCCAATCGTAGGTGTCGAGGAACTCTCCGCGAACCGGGTCGCAGGGGAAGACAAGATGGATCAGCGGATCGATGATCCCGCCATTGGAGTCGCTTCTGAAGAGCAAAACCTTCAGGGCACCGGGGTCGCGCAGATCGTAGAGATAGCCCCGAAGACCGGCATCCTCGAGCGCGTTTCGAGGCAGGTTGGTGCCCTCCCGTCTCGCGCGATCGGCGATCAGCATCCGGTGATCGTGCTCCACCCAGACGAGATCGGCGGGAAACTCGACCTCGCGCATATAGGAAGCTGCCAGCTCGGCAGCCGCGCGGCCAGCATCACGTTGCTGGACGTCCTCGCGCAAGCTGTCGACGTAGTTGGCGGCATTGCCATCGAGCAGGTAGATCTTGGCCTGGGCCAGATCGTCGATCACCGCTTGGCGGAAATGCTTCGCCTGCTGGATGGCGGTCGGGCCTACGAGCTGCTGACCCACGTAGTCCAGCCGATCCGCCTGGCCATCCTTGCGCGACAGGTAGGTCCCGTAATTGGCGACGATCGCCTTGTAGAGTATCGCTTGCCTCATCGCCCCACCCTCACCCGGCCTGAACGCTGGAGGCATACTTCCATTTTGCAGAGGATTTCGGAAGAGCGCAGGCGACCATCTCAATTCACCTAGGGACTTCGAGGTCACGGAGGGTATTCGTCCCCCTGCCAGCCAAAGATCGCTTTTGGCTCCACATCAAGTAGCAAGAGCATCTCCCGCGATCATACTGGGAGGTCTGGACTGGAACACCATACGCTTCCTCAAAATCCGGCCCAGCTCTGCACTTCTCTTAGGTTCTTTCGCGTCACGCGCGCGCAAGTCGATTTCTGAAATTCTATTTCCGGCAGAGAATTACGGATTTTCTTGAGGAGCGGCCACCGACATATGTGACGTGCGGGACTCGGGCGGAGCGGCGATTGAGTTTTCCACAATAATCGCCCCGATTTCGCCCCAAACCCCCGCTTTTCGCGCTTTTCCACCCTGCGCAAAACGCGGTGCAGCAGTATATTCAAGCTAAGCTCCCAAGCGGCGCAATTCAAAATAAACAAGACAGAAATAACACGCTTCTTGCGTGAATGAAGGAGGCTTGCCATGTGCCTGAGCCATCATATCCACGAAGCACGATACGCTAGGCTCGAGAAGCGCTTGGGCCTTATCGTCCCCGCGGCAAATGATACGCAGATCGCGACGCAGGAGACCTGCTGAAATGGCGCGACGCCCTCATGAAATCAAAGTCCGACTTTCTGATGGGGAGATGAAGCTCATCGGAGCGAGGGTGCAGGCGACAGGATGCAGGACGATCGCAGATTACTTGCGCCGGAGCGCTACTAGCGAATTGCCGCAACCGACAAACCGCGACGCTGAAATCGCGGAGGCGCTCGGTCAGCTTTGCTTCGCCGTCAACCGGCTCGATGCGAAATCGCCGAGCGCCTGTCGTCAGCTCTCGCGGAACGTTCGAGAGCTTTCCACAGCAATTTTCAAGTGGGCGGGTTTCTGACGATGCGCGCGATCACGAAACGGCATTCCGACGCGAGCTTCGTAGAGCATTACGTTCTACGTGACGGCGCAGAGCCGATCGGCGGAACTCTAGTCATCTTCGGCCGTCACGATGCCCGAGAGCAACTCAGTCAACTGGTTGACCGGCACGGCTATCTTCACATCACACTCTCGCTTCCGCAGGGCATGCGCGCTGAAGATGCACTCTGGCTTCAGATCGTCATCACGCTCCTCGAGCTTATGGACTTTCGGCCGATGCAAGTTCCATGGATCGCCGTGCGCCATACGGACGCGACGTGTGATCATATTCACATCGCTCTGGCGCTAACGACATTTGCAGGCAAGACGTTGAAGCCGAACCTCTCGCGCCGGGTTACCGATCACCGACACCAGGAGCTCGCAAAACTTCTCGGCCTACCGGCCCCCGAATATTTCGACCCGAAATTCCCGACGTTGCGTCCGCCGACCCCGATCCGGAATCTAAAGTCAAAAGCCGCGCAGATTACTTATCGCGCTCTTACGCGCGTCTTCGGGGCGAACCCGCCGCTCACGCTCGGCGAAATGATCGCGCGGCTGAAAGCCGGACCCGAACCGGTCCGCTTTTCCCGAATGCCCACAAAATCGGGCCACGACAGTTATGTCTTCCTCACCAAAGAGGGAGCGGTCCGCGGAAGCGAGCTTGGCACGGCGTGGCAACCCGAACACCTGCGCGCACGGATCGCGCACGCCATGGCCCTGTCGGCCGCGCGCTTGATTATCAACCTGCAACCTATCCAGCACCAGCTGAAGGAACTCATGAATGCCGCAAGATCCGAAATCGCTGAAACCGAGGTCGCGCTTCAAAGTGCTTGTAGATCTCTGGAAGTCGATCGACACGAAAACCGATCGCCTGATGCCGCTTCTGGATCTGCTCGACTGGATGAAGCAAAACGCCTCGGACATTGGGACACGGATCCTCGAAGCATTGTCGTTGATGAACGAGGAGCTGCGTATGCTCCGCGCGCTCCGTCTGCGGCAAGAGGAGGCGGAGAAGGAGTATCGCACGCAAATGATGGAGCTGTCGGCAAGGCTGGAGGCGCAAGACGCGCAGCTGGAACGGATCGAACGAAAACTCGACCTGCTTCTCCTCACGATGAGGCTTCCGATGCCCTGACCTACGGCGCTTGGCTCACTCGTGCCCTGGCTTGGCTTAGCGCGAACATTAGTGGGTGGACCTGGGTCGGCCGCCCGGAACAACACGCAATCGATATTAGGCTTGGCAGCGAGGTGGTTCGGCTCTCGGATCGAGGCCTCGAAGTTCTTAAGGACGGTCCCGACGCTCAAAATCTCGCAGATAAATTCCAGAACATCGGAGCGGCGTCTGCCTCCCCAACTCCTGAGGAGCTGGATATCCCATCAGATATGGACGACAACGGTCCGGACTTTGATTGAGCTTCTTTAGTTAAGGTAGAAGAGACGCCGCTTACGCACCGATATTGTCGGCACTGGCCCAAAAGTCGATATTTGCTTCACTGAGTTTTCTGCGGTGCGGCTATTAAATACCAGTCGTCGAGTGAGCCAGTGGCTTTTCGCGCTGGTGCGACGAGAGGGCGAGCCGTCAGGGATCATCCGGGTCTATCTGCTCTACCGCGAAGAAAACCTAACAATTTCGCTGTGCGGACCTTCGATTGGTCTACGACCTGTTCGCTAGGGGTCGGCGCTTGCGACTGCCCAACGTGGTCGACGATATTACCTGGGAGCGCCTCCTTGCCTCAAAATCACCAAAGAAGGCGTCCACGGCAGACGGGGCTTTTCACTAACATTTTCCGCAGACCGCGAGGTTAGCGAAAATCGGGCACTTCAAACGATGTTTGGGCAATGGATTTCCTTCTCGATCAGCTCGCCTTGGGCAAGAAACTGCGGATCCTGACCATCGTCGACACGCATTCACGTTACTGCCCAGCGACGGATGTGCGGTTTCCCGATGGCGCAACCAGCCCGCCATCGTGACAAAGGCCGGAAACTCCGACGTCCGGCGGTCCAAAAAACGTAGGCAGAGCAACACAAACCGGGCTCAGGTCGCTGCTGGATGAAAGACCCGTGGCAGGTCAGAGCGCAGCAAGCCCGTTCAAAGAAGCAAGCGTCTCGAAGCAACGCTCGCTGATGCGCTCGATCTCTATGACGCTGAGCGACAAGAGAAGAACCAGACCACGTGGAAGAAGAAATGGAAATACGTCTCGGCAACGGTCCGTCGGCACGGCGGCAAGTATTTCCTGTCCGCCTTCGATAAGCGCTGGGGAGACTGGTATGAGAGCGAGCGGCGCGAGGAGGGCGTCGGTGATGCTTCTATTAGGCAGGAGATGCAGCTCATTCTAAGTGCTTTCCGCCTCGCACGATCGCCGGAGCATCGCCTCACGGATCTGCCAGATCCGGATTTCGATCTCCCTCCCCCGTCTGAACCGCGCGAGATCTGGATCACGCGCAAAGAAGCCGATCGATTAGTCGACGCCTGTGCGCGTGAGCATGTCGAGATGTTCGTGCGCATCGCGCTCGCCACTGCCGCCAGGCACGAGGCGATACTCGAACTGCGCTGGCGCGACGTCGACCTGGCGCGCGGCGTGATCGACTTCCGCGACGCGAGGCGGTCTGACGAGACCAATATCGACGCCCGCGGGCGGACGATCAAGCAGCGCCGGAAGCCGCGGGCATCGTGCAGAGTTGAAGGCATTCTTCTTGAGAAGCTCATCGATGCGAAGGGCCGGTCAGCGTCAGAATTTGTCATTGAGTTCGGCGGCAAGGGCATCAGCTCGATCAAGAAAGCTTTCCGCGGGGCCGTCAAAGCCGCAGGCCTCGACCCGGCGGAGGTCACGCCGCACGTTTTGCGACATTCTGTGATCACGTGGCTGATGCGCGATGGACTGAACATCGACGATGTCGCGGCGTTCGCTGGTCACCGAGATAGCCGGATGATCATCAAGATCTACGGCCATCACCATCCCGATTTCCAGCGCTCGATCTCAGGCGCTCTGGCGCGCTCGCGGTAGTCTGCAAGGGAGCGCTCTGATTACCACCGGTAATTTTTTGCCACAATTCACCTCTACACGAAGGCAACAAACGGCGAACATAAAGTTTTTCAGAGCTCATCGGAAATGACGAAAAACCGCAAAAATGTCAAATAAAACAACTGTTTGATCATATTCTATTTCCAAAACCGGCAGGTAGGTCGCTCCTTTGGTAAGGGAGAGGTCGAGAGTTCAAGTCTCTCCAGCAGCACCACTTCCCCCTCCCCGATTAAAACCACCGCCTAATCGGCGCGAATCCCGTAGCGGCTGATCTTGTCGTTGAGCGTGCGCCGCGCGATGCCGAGCGCCTGGGCGGCCCGTTCGGTATTGCCCCGGCAGCGTTCGAGCGTGGCGCTGATTTCGCGCGCCTCATAGGCCGCGACCTTGTCGGCGAGGCTTTGCGGGGCCGAGGGTGCCTCAGTCGGCGCATCGGGCAGATCAAGGCCCAGCGCGAAGCGTTCCGCCGCCGCTTTCAGTTCGCGGACATTGCCGGGCCAGGGGCGGCGCTTGAGCTGTTCGCGCAAGCTATAGGGCAGGTCCGGGACCTCGCGGCCATAGCGGCGTGCCGAAAGCTCCGCGAAATGACGAAACAGCAGAACGATATCCTCGCCCAGAGAGCGCAGCGGATCGAGCGTGATCTCGGCCCCGGCGAGGCGATAGAACAGATCGGCGCGGAAGCTGTCATCGAGCGTGCGTGCGCGCAGGTCCGATTTCGTCAGAGCGATGATCCGCAGGTCGAGCGGGCGCAGGCGGTTTTCGCCCAGCCGCTCCACCTGACGTTCCTGCAAGGCGCGCAGCAATTTCGGCTGCACCGCCGCCGGCATAGCCTCGACCTCGTCGAGCACCAGCGTGCCACCCGAGGCCGCCTCCAGCTTGCCGGGCTTGTCCTGCGCGCCGGGGAAGGCCCCCGCGACATGGCCGAAAATCTCGATCTCGAACAGGGTCTCGGGCAGCGCCGCGCAATTGAGCGCGACGAACGGCCCCTCCGCGCGCGGGCTCGCCGCATGGAGCGCACGGGCCACCAGCTCCTTCCCCGTCCCGGTCTCGCCCGTCACCACAAGGTCGATCTCCAAAGGCCCGAGCGCCGTGATTCGCGCGCGCAGCGCCGCGATCGCCGCCGACTGGCCGAGGATCTCCGCCCCGTCGCGCCGCGCGATCTCGTCCTGCAGCCGCCCCAACTCAGCGCGCGTCGCCCGCGCCCGCAGCGCCCGGTCGACCACCGCCAGCAGATGGCGCGCGTCATAGGGTTTCTCGAGGAAATCTTCGGCGCCCAATTGCATCGCCTTCACCGCATGCGAGACATCGCCATGCCCGGTGATCATCAAGACCGGCAGATCGGGACTGCGCGCCTTGAGCGCCTCCAGCAGGCCAAACCCGTCGATCCCCGGCATCCGCAGATCGCTGACCACCAGATCGGGCAGCGCGGGCGCATCGAGCGCCGCCTGCGCATTGGCAAACCCCTCGCAGTCATAGCCGCCCGCCTCGATTAGATCGGCGAGCGCCGCGCGGTGGTCGTCATCATCTTCCACGACATGGATCAGTGCGGTCATACCGGCTCCTTCTCGCGCACCCGTGTGAGCGTCACGATCATCTGCGTGCCCTCCCCCGGCGTCGAGCGGATATCGAGCCGCCCGCCGATCTCGGACAGGATCGCCTGCGAGATCGCAAGGCCGAGGCCAAGCCCCGCGCCGTCGTCTTTGGTCGAGAAGAACGGCTCGGTCACGCGCCGCACGTCTTCGGGGGCGATGCCGGGGCCGTTGTCGCGGACGCACAGGTGCAGTTCATTTTCCGCGCCTTCCAGACGCAGCTCTACTTCGGGCGCGGGCTGGCCCTCAACCGCATCGAGCGCATTCAGCAGCAGGTTCACCAGCACCTGTTCCAGCCGCACACGCCCCGCATTGGCATAGAGCGGACCATCGGGCACGACCACGCGCGGCTTGATCCCCAGCGCACGGGCGCGCGGTGCGACCAGCTCCAGCGCGCTCGCCGCCACCACGCCGATCTCGATCCGCTCCAGCGCGGCGGTGTCCTTGCGCGAGAAGCTTTTGAGATGCTTGATCGTGCGCTGCATCCGCCGGATCAGGTTGCGCGCGGTCTCGATGCGGGCGACCGTCTTTTCGGTGCTGCGTGCGGCGCCCATCTCGGCGGCGGCAAGCGTCGCCTCCATCGCGGCGAGCGGTTGGCTGACCTCATGCACGATCGCCGCCGACATCCGGCCAAGCGCGGCCATCTTCTCGGAATGGATCAAGCCTTCCTGGGCGGCGCGCAGTTCCGCCTCGGTCTGCCGACGCGCCTCGATCTCGCGGCCAAGGGCGCGGGTGCGCTCGGCCACCTTGCGCTCCAGCATCTCAGATTGGCGCAGGCGCAGCGCCACGAGCTGCCGCCGCTGCGCCTGCGTTTTCGCCAGCGCCAGACCCAGCACCGAGGCCAGCGCCGCCGTCACTCCCGCGATCAGCGCCGAGAGCATCGCGGGCTGCACCGGGGCTGCGGCCACCACCGTCCAGCCCTCACCGAAAGCAGCAGTCTGGCTGCGCAGCCGCGCGCCGCTCGCATCGAACATCCACGCGGCGCTGCCTTGCATCAGCGGCCCCTGTGTCGCCGGATCGCGCCCGGGATAGGTCTTCAGATCTGCCAGCCGCGCGCGGGCCTCGGGGGCGAGCGGATGGAGCGGGTGATAGAGCCAGTCGGGATTGCCCGAGAGAAACACGACCCCATCGGGATCGGCCACCGCCACCGCTTGGCCCGCCTGCGCCCAGGCCTGTTGCAGCGGGTCGAGATCGACCTTCACCACCACCACACCGGGCGGACCATCGCGATCTCCGATCCGCGCGGACAGGAAATACCCCGGAACCCCGGTGGTCACGCCGATCGCGTAGAAGGCGCCCTGCCCGGTGGCGATCGCATCGCGGAAATAGGGGCGGAAGCTGTAGTCGTGGCCTACGAAAGAGGCCGGGCTGTCCCAGTTCGAGGCCGCCAGCGTCACCCCCTGCCCGTCCATCAGGTAAAGCTGATCGGCCCCCGAGAGCCCCAGCACCTCGGCAAGGTAGCGGTTCGCCGCGAGATCCGCGCCGGGTGCATCGGGCGTGCCGATCACGGCGCGGATGCGGGCATCCTGCCCCACCACGGCGGGCAGGTAGCGGAAGCGGTCAATCTCAGTTTCCAGCGCGCGCAGGGTCAGGATCAGGCTGCGATCGAGCCGCGCGTCGATACCCGACAGCGCGATGCGCCACGCGCCCACAGCCGCTGCGACGGAGATCGCGCAAACCGCGATCACCCGCCAGAATGTCATGCGCGCGGCAGGCTTGGCCATGCGCCCTCCCTCTCGATCGCTCTTAACCGTCGCCCGGCTCGGCGGGGCAAGGCGCGATCCGGATCGGTGCCTCGCGCACGGCTCCGATCACCTGACAATCGACCGAGCACAAAGTCCAGCCCGAGACCGTCGCCCCCGAGGCTGCCAGTTCCAGATCGGGCACTTCGGGGCCGGTCGTGCTCCAGACCCACCAGCCATCCTCGAAATGCCCGCCCGGGCCCGGCTCCATCCCCGCGCCCGAGCCTTTCACCGCCGCGCCCACAAGGCGCAGCGTGTCGTGATCGGTCACCTGCCAATGTTCGCGCCAGCCCTCTTTCTCGACCGAATGGGTCCATTCCAGCGAGAACTGGCCCGAGGGCGCCAGCGCGATCATCGCAGCCCCAACCATGAGGCAGGTCGCGCTCATGCCGTGGCCCGCGCGCGGCGCAGCCAGAGCGTCGCGCCAAAGGCCACAACCAGCGCGAAGCCGATCTCGTCGGTCAGCGGCAGCGCCGCGATCAGGGTGAAGCCCGCGACCATCGCCAGCGCACGTTCCCACAGCGCCAGCGGGCGACCCAGCCAGCCGATCACCGCCACGCCCCAGAGCGCGAGCGCCAGCAGCGCCTTGATGACGACATAGGCGACGGCAGGCCAGTAGCCGATCGCTGCGGCGAGCGGGCCGCCATCCTGCAGCATCAGCGCGGGCGTATAGACCGCCATGAAGGGCACGACGAAGCCAGCCGCGGCGACCTTGATCGCCTCGAAACTGATCCTCAGGCCGCTTTCCTTCGCGATTGGCGCCGCGGCGAAACAGGCGAGCGCGACCGGTGGTGTCAGATCCGCAAGAATGCCGAAATAGAAGACGAACATATGGCTCACGATCAGCGGCACGCCGAGGTCGAGCAGCGCCGGACCCGCAATCGAAGAGGTGATGATATAGTTCGGGATCGTTGGAATCCCCATGCCGAGCACGATACAGGTGATCATCGTCAGGATCAGCGACAGGAACAGGCTCGACTTGCCGACGCCCACGATGAACTGGCCGAAGGTCGTGGCAGCCCCCGTCAGGGTCATCACCCCGATGATCACGCCAACCAGCGCGCAGGCGATCCCCACGGGCAGCGCGGTGCGCGCGCCATCGGCGAGGCTGTCGCGGCAGATCGCCAGCGTCTCGCGCCCGCCCTTGTTGAAAGCATTGATCGCGACCAGAACGGCCACGGCGCCCAGCACCGCCCAGATGCCGATCTCGAAGAAGGCGGCAGCGACCAGCGCAATCACCACCCAGAAGATCGTGCGCAGCACCTGATTGGGCAGCCCCAGCGCGACCGAGCCGCCGAGGATCAGCAGCCCCGTCAGCGACAGGCCCACGGTGCCAGCGAACAGGGGCGTGTAGCCTGTGAACAGCAGGTAGACGAGCACGGCGAGCGGAAGCAGCAGATACCAGCCCTCTTTCAGCGCCTTGCGTGGGGAGGGCAGTTCGGATTTCGCGAGGCCGCGCAGGTCGCGCTTGCCCGCCTCCAGATGGACCATCCAGAACGCGCCCGCGAAATAGAGGATCGCCGGGATCAACGCGGCTTTGACCACCTCGACGTAATCGACGCCCAGCGTCTCGGCCATGATGAAGGCCACCGCCCCCATCACCGGCGGCATGATCTGCCCGCCCATCGAGGAGGTCGCCTCGACGCCCCCCGCGAAGGCCGGGCGATAGCCGAAGCGCTTCATCAGCGGAATGGTGAATTGCCCGGTGGTGACGACATTGGCCACGCCCGAGCCCGAGATCGTGCCCATCAGCCCCGAGGACAGCACCGAGACCTTTGCCGCGCCGCCCATCTTGTGGCCGACCATGCCGAGCGAGACATCGGTGAAGAGCTTGATCATCCCGGCTTTCTCAAGGAACGAACCGAAAAGGATGAAGAGGAAGATATAGGTCGCCGAGACATAGGTCGGGATGCCGTAGATCCCTTCGGTGCCGAAGCTCATCTGCTCGATCACCTGCTCGAACGCGTAGCCGCGATGGTTGAGCGGCGAGGGCAGGTATTGCCCAAACATCGCATAGGCGAAGAACGTGCCTGCGATGATCGGAAGCGCCGGGCCCATCAGCATCCAGGCAGCGGTGAAGACGGTGATCAGAAGCACCACGCCGACCACGAGATCGAGCGTGTTCGGATCGCCCGCGCGCAGCAGGAGCGGCGTGTATTCGATCCATTGATAGGCGGCGACGGCGACGCCACCGGCAGCCAGAAGGTAGGCGATGGAACGCCCGAGCGGGCCGTAGCCCTTGGCAAGCGAGAGGAGCGGGAAGCCAAGCGCCAGCAGGAAGCCCACATGGACTGCCCGCGCGATCTGGCTCGAGGGGTTGATCACATGCGCGGCGAAGGCGATCTGCCAGACCGAGAAGGCCACCGCGAGCCAGAAAAGCACGCGCCCCTCGCGGCTATGCGGGAACCCGTCTGCCAGCGGGTCATGCACCACGGCATCGACCGCCGCTTCCTTATCCATATCCATCACTCTCTCCTCCCTCGAAAGGCGAGGGCGACCCGCCCGAGCGCGCCGCCCTCCCCATGTGTCTGCGCGGCGTTACTTCAGGATACCGATTTCCTTGTAGTAACGCTCGGCGCCCGGATGCAGCGGGATCGGAAGCCCCTGCACCGCCGCCTCGGCCGAGATGCCATTCGCCGCCGAATGCGCCGCCTTGAGCGTGTCGAGATGCTCGAAGAGCTGCTTGGTCATCTGGTAGGCTTCCTCATCGGACACGCCTTCGCGGGTCACGAGGATATTGGTGATCGCCACGGTCGGCACGTCCGCGTCCTGGCCCGGATAGGTGCCTGCCGGGATCACGCCCGCCTTGTAGGGCGCGCCCAGTTTCTCGGCGATATCGGCCGGGATCGCGACGAAGGTCACGTCCTGCGTCGTCGAGAGGTCCTTCAGCGCCGCGTTGCCGAGACCCGAGGATTGGAAGGTCGCGTCGAGCTGGCGGTTCTTCATCAGTTCGACCGATTCCGAGAACGGCAGATACTCGACCTTGCCCAGATCGTCATAGCTCATGCCCGCCGCGTCGAAGATCTTGCGCGCGTTCAGCTCGGTGCCCGATTTCGCGGCGCCGACAGAGAGGCTCTTGCCCTTGAGATCGGTGATCGTGGTGGCACCCGCATCCTTGAGGGCCGCGACCTGAATGAAGTTCGGGTAGATCGCCGCGATGGCGCGCAGCTTACCCAGCGGCGCCTTGAAGCCTGCCTCCGGGTTGCCCTCCCAAGCGTCCTTCACCGAATCCCCCAGCGCGAAGGCCAGCTCGCCCCGGCCCTGCTGGAGCAGGTTGAGGTTCTCGACCGATGCCTTGGTCGACTGCACCTGAACGCGCGCGTCGGGCATGGTTTCGCCATAGACTTCCGATAGCGCCACGCCGAGCGGATAGTAGACGCCCGAGGTGCCCCCGGTGAGGATATTGATGAAGTTTTCGGCTTTCGCGACGGGCGCGCTCAGCGCCACTGCCCCGGCGATCAGCGCGCCGAGCTTGATGTTCTGGAACATCCTTTCCTCCCATATGTCATTGCCCGCATTGAAAGCGGGACTGGCTCTAGGGTGCCCGGTTTCGCGCAGGGATCAATTCAACTCACACCGCTGCGACAAGAAAGCTGGCAGATCTCTGCGCGGGCTCTGGCGGGATTCTGCCACGAGCGCTGCGCAAAGCCGATATGCCGGGCAATTTCCGCCCCTATTTCTCTGGGCGCTTGACGCTACGAGCCCTATCTGCTCGGAAGCACCTGATTTCCGTCTTCAAAGCCCCCTATGCGCTCATTGCCTCCCTTCCGATACGCCCCCGACCGCTGGCCTCCTGCATTGCGCTGGACCTTCCTCCTCGCGGGCTCTGCGCTTCTGGCCTTCGCGCTGAGCCTCGCGCATCTCTCGGCGGCGCTTCTGTTGGGGCCGATGGCGGTCGCGATCGCGCTTGCCGCGAGCGGCGGGGCGGTGCGGCTGCCGCCTCTGGGCTTCATCGCGGCGCAGGGTGTCGTAGGCGTGATGATCGCCTCGAAGCTTCCCGCCTCGATCCTCCCCGAGATCGCCCGCGACTGGCCGATCTTCCTTGCCGGGACGCTCTCCACCGTGCTCGGCGCGAGCGCGCTCGGCTGGGTGATGGCGCGGGCGGGCGGCTTGCCCGGCACGACGGCGATCTGGGGCTCCTCCCCCGGCGCGGCGACCGCGATGACGCTGATGTCGGACGATTACGGCGCCGACATGCGCCTTGTCGCCGTGATGCAGTATACCCGCGTCGCCTGCTGCGCGATTGCCGCCACTGCCGTCGTGCAGATCTTCGGCGTGGCGCAGGCTAGGGATGTCGGCGCGGCGCTCGCCGAGCAAGGCCCGATGGACGTCGTCGCCGCGGTCGAGACGCTCGCGCTCGGGATCGGGGCGGCGTTTCTGGGCGTGCGGCTGCGCATTCCGGGTGGCGGTCTGCTGCTGCCGATGGCCTTCGGCTTGATCGCGAGCGCCACCGGCCTTCTGGAGATCACCCTGCCCCAGACCGTGCTCGCGATCAGCTATGCGGTGGTCGGCTGGGGGATCGGGATGCGCTTCACCCGCGCCGTGCTGCGCCATGCCGCAAGGCTGCTGCCGCGCATCCTCGGCTCGATCATCGCCCTGATCGCACTCTGCGCTGCCTTTGCAATGGGATTGGTCTATTTTGCCGGGATCGAGCCAGTGACCGCCTATCTCGCCACCAGCCCCGGCGGGGCGGATTCGGTCGCGATCATCGCGGCGGGCACACAGGTCGATGTGCCCTTCGTCATGGCGATGCAGATCGCCCGCTTCCTGCTCGTGCTCGTCGCGGGCCCCGCACTCGCCCGCGCATTGTCACGCAGGCGAGGCGATGTCTGAAGGCCCGTTCACTCTCTGAACTGGGTGTCGCCGTGGTTGTAGGGCTGCTGCTGGATCATCAACACGCCGGAATTGTCGTCGGGATCGTTGTCGTAGTGATCCTTCTCGGTCACGCCCGGCAACTGCCCGAACGCCTTCGACAATTTCAGCGGCGAGAAGGTGAAGGGCACCTTGTCGTGCAGCCACGGCATGTCGCGCAGCGCGCTCGACACCGAATCCGCGCACATCATCTTGTTGACCGAGCCGTTGCGCTCCACGCGGGCCATCAGCTGATCGGCCTGCGCCATCGTGATCGGAAGCTTCTGGGCGCGGACATACCAGCTCTCGCGGGCATGGTAGTCGATGTAGAATTTCCGCATCTTCTCGGTAATGCCAAAATGCACATCGTGGCGCTCGGGCGCCCAGGGATGATTCCAGGTGCCTGCCGGATCGAAGATGATCCGCTCGCGCCCGTTGATCAGCAGCGCCGAATGCCCGCCCGACCCGGTATTGGTCGAGATCACGGTATAGAGCGTAACCGAAGGCGGTTCGTCGGAAACATAGCGATATTTAGCGACCTCGGCATCCGAGGCATAAATGTTATCCGCCCCGCAGCCAGCTAGCAAAAGCGGCAGCATCAGGCAGACAAGAAGCACGCGCATCATCTGCCCGATCTCCCGTTCCCAAGCGTGTCTCTTTCAGCTGCCGCCGGTCGCGTCAGCCGCCTACAAGAGCGAGAAATACCAGAAAGCAGATGATCACAATCACCGAAACCGTGACGAAGCGAACAAAACCGTTGAATGTTCTCTCCTGGTCACGAATGTCCATATTGCCCGGTTTATACTCGGCCATTGCGCGTTCTCCCTTTTGCACTGTCTCCCAGAGGGGAAACTAGCCGAGCCGCGACAAGCTGTCACGCCTCGTCTTGAGGGTTCGCGCTGTCAGACGCATTTTCTTCTTCCAGCGCGCGGGCGAGCCGGAAGCCGATCCGGCGCGGCGCTTCGTCCGCGACCGGTTTCGGCTGCGCGATCAGCATCACGTTGAGCTGGTTCACCCAATGCCCGGGAACCCCGTCCTTTAGGGCGGGGAGGGATAAGGCAGTTTTATGCCGTCGGCGTTCTCTGTTTCCGCACATAGTCGCGGATGACATCGAGGGGCGGCCCGCCGCAGCTGGCGGCAAAGTAACTCGGCGACCAAAGCCCCTTCGGGCTGCGGCGCCGCAAATCTTCACGGTCGCGCAGCAATAGCCGCGACCCGACCCCTTTCAATGAGTTGACAAGCTTCGCAACCGGCACTGTTGCTGGATACTCCAGCAACAGATGCATGTGATCGTCCTCGCCATCGCATTCAACCACAGTGGCGCCGAAGCCTGCGGCGACTTTCTCGAAGGCACCTTTAAGACGCTGATGAGCATCAGCGTCAAGAAGACCACGCCGGGACTTGGTTACAAAGACCAAGTGGACATGAAGGTAGCTAACAACTTGTCTTCCCGATCTATATTCCATATTGAGAACCCTAAGACCAAATGTTATAATTTGACTATGCAGACGATCCGTGGCCATGTCTACCGGCTCAAGCCGACGCCGGAGCAGGAAGTCCTGCTCGCGCAGACGGCTGGCGTCACGCGCCTAGTCTACAATCTGGCGCTAGAGCAGCGGCGAACATGGGGCGGTCGGCCTTTTGCCGGCGGCGATCCAAGGAATTTCGGTGCGAAAGGTCTTTCGCGCGAGCTTTCAGAGCTTCGTAGCGACTTCGACTGGATCCGTGCCATCAGCCAGACTGCGCAGAACCAGGCCCTGATCGATCTCGATCGAGCCTATGCGAATTTTTTCGAGGGGCGGGCCGGATATCCGCGCCCGCGCAAGCGGGGCGCGGCGGACAGTTTCCGCCATGTTGGCCGCGAGATCGCGCTGCGAAAATTGAACGCAAAATGGTCAGAGGTCCGCATCCCGAAGATCGGCTGGATCCGCTATCGCGACACCCGTCCGCTGCGCGCCCGGGCCGATGGCACGGTCGAGATCCGCAACGCGACGCTCCGGCGCCGCCCCGACGGCGGCTGGGAGATCTCGATCGCAACCCGCTGCGAGATCGAAGAGCGGCTGGTTCCGGCCGCCGCCGTGGGCATCGATCGCGGCGTGGCCGTGCCCTACGCGCTTTCGACCGGGGAGATGGTCCATCTTCCGAAGACGGTGAAGCGGCGCCGGGCCGCGATCCGCCGCGCCCAGAAGACGCTGTCGCGCCGCAAGCGGGGATCGGCCCGCTATGCGCGGGCGCGCCGCCGCCTGGCCACCCTGCGGGCGCGGGACGCCCGGGCCCGGGCCCACCTGGCCCATGTGCTGTCGCGCCGATTGGCGCGGGGTCATGGGCTGGTGGCGATCGAGGATCTCAAGATCGGCGCCATGACCCGTTCAGCGCGCGGCACGGCGGAGGCGCCGGGGCGTAACGTGGCGCAAAAAGCCGGGCTGAACCGGGAGATTCTGAACGTCGGCTGGCATGCGCTGGAGCGCATGCTCGGCTACAAGCTCGAGGAAACGGGAGGGATCCTGATCAAGGTCCCGGCCGCTTACACCAGCCAGACCTGCGCCGTATGCGGCCATGTGGATGCGAGGAGCCGCGAGAGCCAAGCTCTCTTCGCATGCACCGCCTGCGGCGCGCAAACCAATGCCGATATCAACGCGGCGAAGAATATCCTGGCCCGGGCCCTCGCCCGGGACGAGGATCGACGGGGGAACGCTCCGTTGCTGGACGTGGAGGCTCAGGCATCAGCCGCCCATGAAGCGTCAACTCATCTCGGCCCGGAGCGGTTCGATGCCGCATAGGGCCGAAGTGGAAATCCCCGCCCTTCAGGGAGGGGAAGATGTTAAATGCTGGATGAGCTGCGTGCGCGCGCCGTATTCGTCGGTGCCGTAGAAGGTCAGGATGTCGGGGTCGAAAAAGCCGATCCCCTCGATCTGCAACACCCCCGCCTCGCCGCCGGTGAGACCAAGCACGACCTCCTCGTCTTCCTGCAGCTGCTCTTCGAAGTTCTGGATATAGAGCAAAACCCGCTCATAGGCCCATTGCGCCGGGCTCTTGTCCTCGGGCCGTCCGCGGGCCAGCTCCGGCGGAAGCGGTTTGACCTCGGCGGTCTTGGGCGCGTTCTCCGAAGTATGCACCACCTTCGCATTCGGAAGGGCGGCTTCCTCATGGGCTTCGGCGGTGGTGCGTATCTCTGTCATTTCAGGCTCCAAAGCCAGGCGCCGTCCTCTCGCAAGGTGCGGCTCACCTCCCCTTTGTGCCAAAGATGGTTGAGATGCGCCATCGCTTCGACCATCGCGAGCCCGTGGGTGCTCTCGTCGATCTGGCGTTTGAACAGCGGCGGGAAGCACTCGCAGGCGGTGCGCGGGGTGTCGAGATGCTTGCACAGTCGTTTCAGCGCGCCCTCGTGGTTCTCGATCATCTGGCGCAGCCGCAGCGGCAGCCCGGTGAAGGGCAGCTTGTGGCCGGGCAGCACGAGGTGGCGATCCTCCGCGATCTCGGTAAAGCGCGCGCAGGAGGTCAGCCAGTCGGCCAGCGGATCGGCCTCGGGTTCGGTCGCATAAACGCCGAGATTGGCCGAGATCGACGGCAGCAGCTGATCGCCGCCCAGCACCAGATCGTCGTCCAAGCTCCACAGCGTCGCATGTTCGGGCGCGTGCCCGTCGCCCATCTTCACCGCCCAGCGCCGCCCGCCGAGGGCGATCTCGTCGCCCTCCACGATCCGGGTGAAGCCAAGCGGCAGCGCATGGACACAATCGGCGAAATTGAAGGGGCGTTCGTTGGCGCGTTTCTCAAGAAGCGCCGTGTCCATCCCGGCGCGCCGGTAGTAATCAAGCGTCTCGGCCACCGGCCGCTCCTGCGGGTCGAGCTGCAGCATCCGCGCAAACAGCCACGAGGTGCGGGTCGTGATCAGCTCGGCGCCCTGCTCCTGCAGCCAGCCCGCCAGCCCGATGTGATCGGGGTGGTAATGCGTCACCAAGACCTTCGTGACCGGCTTGCCACCCAGCGGCCCATCGAGCGCCGCCTGCAGCGCCGTCCGACATTTGCGCGTGTCGATCCCGGGATCGACCAGCGCCCAGCCATCGCCCTCATCGAGCGCGAAGCAATTGACGTGATCGAGCGCCATCGGCAGCGGCAGACGGATCCACATCACCCCGGGCGCAACCTCGATTGCCCCGCCCGGCTCGGGCGGTTCCGCCCAAGGATAGCGGATGCCATTCATCGACACGCGAGCGTCCTCGCCCCTCATGCCTCGAGATCTTCGACGCTCAGCGCGTAAAGCCCTTCCGCCCCTTCCTTCGCCTCGGCCAACGAGGCCGCATAGGCGGGCATCAGGCGGCGGATATAGACGGCAGCCAAGTGACCACGCGCGGAATCGCGGCCCTCGGCCATCGCGGCGCGCAGGTGGTAATAGCCGCCCAGAACCCGCGCGAAGGCGTCGAGATAGGGCACGGCCCCCGCGAAGCGGTCCTGCATGCCTTGGCTGACCATCCACTCGGTATGCTCGCGCAGTTCCTCGGCGGCCTGCCAGACGTCTTCGGCCAGCACCGGGAAATCGCCCCGCGCGCCCTGCGCCTCGTCCTCGATCTCCTGCAGCAGACGGAAGGCGGCCTTGCCCTCGTCCATCATCTTGCGGCCCACGAGGTCCATCGCCTGAATGCCGTTGGTCCCCTCGTAGATCGTGGTGATCCGCACATCGCGCAGATATTGCGCTGCACCGGTCTCTTCGATGAAGCCCATGCCGCCATGGACCTGCACGCCGGTCGACGCCACGCGGATGCCCATATCGGTGCCGTAAGCCTTCGCGATCGGCGTCAGCAGCGCCGCGCGAGCCTGCCAATTCGCATCACCCGTCGCACGCCCCATGTCGATCGCGACGCCACAGGCCAGCGCGATCGAGCGTGCCGCGAAAATCTCGGCCTTCATGCCCGCCAGCATCCGGCGCACATCGGCATGCTCCACGATCGGCGCAAACTGCACCCGGTCCTTCGCATAGGCCAGCGCCTGCTGATAGGCGGCCTCGGCCACGCCGATGCCTTGCGCACCCACGTTCAGACGCGCGTTGTTCATCATCGTGAACATCGCGGCCATGCCCTTGTTCTCTTCGCCGACGAGCCAGCCGGTCGCACCCTCATAGCTCATCACGCAGGTGGGCGAGCCGTGGATGCCCAGCTTGTGCTCCAGCGAGACCACTTTGAGCGAGTTGGCGACGCCCGGTTTGCCGTCGGCATCCGGGATCAGCTTCGGCACCATGAAAAGGCTGATACCCTTCGTGCCGGGGGCCGCATCGGGAAGACGCGCCAACACCAGATGGCAGGTGTTCTCGACGCAGTCATTGTCGCCCCAGGTGATGAAAATCTTCTGCCCCGAAATCGCATAGGTGCCATCATCGTTCGGCACCGCCTTCGTCTTCAGCGCGCCGACATCCGAGCCCGCCCCCGGCTCGGTCAGGTTCATCGTGCCCGACCATTCGCCCGAGATCAGCTTGGGCAGATACAGCGCCTTGATCTCGTCGGAGGCGTGGTGCTCCAGCGCCTCGATCTGGCCCTGCGTCAGCAGCGGGTTGAGCTGCAGCGAAAGGTTCGCGCCCGAGAGCATATCGTTGAAACCGACATTGAGCGCCTGCGGCAGCCCCATCCCGCCATGTTCCGGGTCCGCCGCGATGCCGATCCAGCCGCCCTCGGCCAGCGCCGCGAAGGCCTCCTTGAAGCCGGCGGGCGAGCGCACCACGCCGTTCTCAAGTTTGGCGGGCGTCAGATCGCCGTCGCGATTGGTCGGCGCGATCACCTCGTCGCACAGTTTGCCGCCTTCAGTGAGGATCGCCTCGACCATATCGGGGGTCGCCTCGGCGAACATCTCGGTAGCGGCGACCGGTGCGAGCGGCACGACGTGGTCGAGAATGAAGCGAATATCGGTGACGGGGGAACGGTAAGTCATGGGTCTCCTCCGGGCAGCTTGGCAATTGCCGCGCGCGCGTCTATGTCCTGTCGGGTTGCCGATACCCTACCGCAAGGGCAGCCCCCTTCAACTCCAACGCTGCGTCACGACTGCATGAGCCAAGACACGAAACTCCTTTCCGCCGATGCCGAGGGCTATGCGCAGGCAGCCGCCCTGCTGCGCGCGGGCGAACTGGTCGCGATGCCGACCGAGACGGTCTACGGGCTTGCAGGGGATGCGCGCAACGACCGCGCCGTGGCGGCGATCTTCGCGGCGAAGGGGCGTCCGAAGTTCAATCCGCTGATCGTGCATCTGCCGTCGATGGAAGCCGCGGAAGAAATCGCCGTGATCTCCGACGCCGCACGAGAGATCGCCGCGCGCTACTGGCCGGGGCCGCTGACGCTGGTCCTGCCGCTGCGCCCCGATGCGGGGCTCTCCGATCTGGTGACCGCCGGGCATGACACGGTCGCGATCCGCCTGCCTGCACATCCTGTCGCCCGCGCGCTACTGAGCGAATTCGGCGGGCCGCTGGCCGCGCCCTCGGCCAACCCATCAGGCAAGATCAGCCCGACCACAGCAAAGCATGTGATGGACGGGCTGAACGGCAAGATCGCGGCGGTGATCGATGGCGGCCCCTGCGAGGTCGGGGTGGAATCCACCATCCTCGCACTCGATCCGCCCGCGCTGCTGCGCCCCGGCGGGGTCGCGGCGGAAGAGATCGAGGCGCTGATCGGCCAGCCGCTACCAACGGGCGGCGACGCAGCCAAGCCCAACGCGCCGGGGCAACTCAAATCGCATTATGCGCCGGGCGCCGCCGTGCTGCTGGATGTGACCGCCCCGCGCCCGGATGCGGTCTGGATCGGCTTTGGTGGCGATTGCCCAACCGCCGATCTGAACCTCTCGCCCTCGGGCGATCTGACCGAGGCGGCGGCGAACCTCTTCGCGATGCTGCGCAAGGGCGATGCGCTCGCCCGGACGCGCGGCCTCGCCACGCTCGCCTTCGCCCCGATCCCGGAAACCGGCCTCGGGCGTGCGATCAACGACCGCCTGCGCCGCGCGGCAGCCCCGCGCGACTGATCGCCTCTTCGTGTTGGCTTAAATATCCCGGGGGGCGCATCAGCGCGGGGGCAGAGCCCCCTCTCCGTTCAGCCCTCAGGCATGACCCGCCGCAGCAGAAAGCGTTCGCGGGTCGATCCCCATGCCTTCGAGTGCGCGCACCCATTTGGTCTCATGCTCGGCATCGAGCGCGAGATCGGCGTCGCTGTCGGCGGTGAGCCAGCCATTGTCGAGGATTTCCTCCTCCAGCTGACCCGGCCCCCAGCCCGCATAGCCCAGCGCCATCAGCGCCTGGTTCGGGCCGCGCCCCATCGCGATATCTTCGAGAATGTCGCGCGTGCCGGTCATCCGCAGCCGGTCGGTGACTTCCATCTGCCCCTCGCCGGTCGTCCAGTCGGGCGAATGCAGCACGAAGCCGCGCCCGGTCTCGACCGGACCGCCGAAGAGGATCGGCTGATCGAAGCGGATATCCGCACCGGGCCGTTCGATATCGAGGCTTTCGAGAAGGTCCGAGAAGGCGGGCGTCGGCAATGGCTTGTTGATGATCAGACCCATCGCACCCTCATCGGAATGGGCGCAGACGGCAATCACCGAATGCTCGAATCGCGGATCGCCCATACCGGGCATCGCGATCAGAAACTTGCCTGTCAGGTCCATCTCGCTCCCCTTCGCAGTTGCATCCCATCTCTTTTCAAGGTGGCGCGAGCGGCGCGTCTATTCAAGCCAGACGCAGGAATTGTTTCGCATTGCGGCGCGCCGGGACAAAATGTTGCACGCTGCTGTCGCGTTTGTGACTTCTGAACGTGCAGGGAAGCGACTAGGTAAAACATATGACACGTTTGTTACCAGTCATGGGGATCCTGCTTGGCTGCTGCCCGCTCGGCGTGGCGGCCCAGGAAGCCGTCGCGCAGATCGCAGCGCAAGAGCAGGTCACGCCGCAAGACGCGTCGATGCCCGCACTGCCGACGCCCCCGGGGTTGGAGCAGGCGCAGCTGCGCGCAGGCGGAAAAGGCGCCAACGGCACCCGCATGGCGGCGCTGGAGATTGCGCTCGCGCCCGGCTGGAAAACCTATTGGCGCTCGCCGGGCGATGCGGGCATCCCGCCGCAGATTCAGTTCACTGGATCAAGCAACCTCGCCTCGGCCGTGGTCCACTGGCCCGCGCCGGAAGTCTTCCTGTCCTCCGGCATGCGCACCGTCGGCTATCACGACGGCGTCGTGCTGCCGATCTCGGTGACGCCGAAGGATCCGGGCAAGCCGGTGCAGTTGAAAGCCGATGTGATGATCGGGATCTGCGACAATATCTGCGTGCCGGTCAGCCTGCATCTGCAGACCGAGGTCACCGGAGACGGCACGCCCGATGCGAAAATTCAGGCGGCGCTCGCCCGCGAGCCGCGCAAGATCGACCCGCAGACGCGCTGCGAGACGGAGCCGATGAAGGATGGAGTCCGACTGACGGCGCGGGTCGATTTGCCGCCCGCGATCGGCACGGAAAACGCGCTTCTGGAACTCGCCTCGCGCCCGGTCTGGGTGTCCGAGGCCGACAGTCACCGCGAAGGCGATACCCTCGTGACCAGCGCCGACTTCGTGCCGCCGGACGCGAAGCCCTTCGACCTCGACCCCAGCGATCTGCGCATCACCGTGCTCTCGGATCGCGGCGCGGTCGAGATCATGGGCTGCACCGAATAATCAGCTCTCTCGGAGGTTGGGATCGTCAGACTTCCGGCGGCGGTCGGTGGCGGATATGGCCGCGCAGCAGCCGTGGCGCGATCAGCCCTGCCCCCATCGCCACCATCCCCGCGATCAGCGCGAAGCCTCCGAAGGCGGGCATCAGCGCCTGACCCTCCCACATCGCACGGCCCAGCGTGAGCGCGAAGCCCACGACCATCAGCGCCGCGACGCCGGCCAGCACAGCGCGCAGCCGCACGACCCGCACGCCGTGACGCACCGCCTGCACCTGCCGCCCGAAATCGAGCTGCACCGCAAGCACCGCGGGCACGACCAGCAGCACGATGATCATCCCGAAGCCCAGGCCGTAGACCAGCGTGATGACGGTGGATTTCAGGAACAGGGCCGAGCTGGATTGCTCATATAGAAGCGGCGCAAGACCCAGAACCGTCGTCAGCGTCGTCAGCAGCACCGGGCGCAGGCGATCCGAAACTGCATCGACGATGGCGGGCACGATCCCGCGCTTCTCGGCATATTCATCCACCGTGGAGATCAGCACGATTGCGTCGTTGATGATGATCCCGATCATCCCGATCCCGCCGACCACGGCGAACATCGACATCGGCAGGTTCCAGACATAGTGGCCCCAGATCGCGCCGACCGCTCCGAAGGGGATCACCGACATCACGACGATCGGCCGCGTCCAGCTCGCGAAGATCCACGCCAGCACGATGTAGATGCCGATCAGGCACATGATCAGACCGATCATCGCGTCGTTCATGAAGTCGCGTTCCTGCTCGGCCTGCCCGGTGAGCGTATAGGCCACGCCGCGTTCTTCGGAGATCCGCGGTAGGATCTCGTCGGAGATGCGCGCCAGAATCTCGTTGGCCCGCGCGGGATCGTCCTCGGAAACATCGCCCGTGACCGAGACCTGTCGCACGCCATCCTCGCGCCGGATCGTCGAGAAGCCCGTCTGGCTGCGCACCGAGACGATATCGGCCAGCGGCACCCATTCGCCACCGGGCGCGCGCAGCTGCATCCGGTCGATGAAATCGGCGGCCAGCTCTTCCTCGGGCAGCTCCACACGGATCGTGGCCGAGCGCACCCCATCGGGGAAGCTCGCAGCCTCGGTGCCGTTCAGACGCGCGCGCAATTCGCGGCCAAGCGTCGCGATGTCGAAGCCCAACGCTTCGCCCTGCGGGGTGAGATCGAGGATCAGCTCCTGCTTGTCATAGGCGAGGTTGTCTTCCACCGCCGAGACTTCGGGGAATTGCGCAAGCTGCGTCTTCAGGTCTTCGGCGGCGTCTTTCAGGATGCGCGTCTCGTTGCCCGAGAACTGCACCGCGATCCCGTCCCCGGCGCCGCCGGAGCGGAAGCGGCGGAAGCTGATCTCTTCGACCAGCGGCAGGCGCGGGGTTTCGGCCTGCAGCCGCGAGACGAAATCGAAGCTGGAATAGGGCCGGTAATCGGGGTCGATCACCTCGATCGAAAGCGAGCCGAGAAGATCGGCATCCTTGGTATCGGCAGAGGCCAGCCCCCGACCAGATGCGCCGCCGATCTGCCCGATCGCGTATTCGACGGGGTTCACGCCGTATTCGTCCTCGAATTCCTTGGCGACCTTGGTCACGGTCGCCTGCATCGTGCGCATCATCTCTTCGGTATCGGCGCGGGTCGCGCCCTCGACCATCGAGAAGGCGCCGTTCACCGTCGATTGCTCGGGCGGATTGAAGAAGCGCCACTGCACCTTGCCCGACATCACGAAGCTGACCTGCCATAGCAGCAGCGCGATCGCCGCCGCGATCACCGGGTAGCGCCCGATGACGATCAGCCGGGTCAACGGCTTCATCACCACGCGGCGGAACCAGTCGAGCCCGCGGTTCACCTGCCGCGAGGGCCAGTCGTACCACTTGCCCTCGGAGGTGTGACGCAGCGCGTGGCTCATATGGTTGGGCAGGATCACGAAACACTCGATCAGCGAGGCGGCGAGCACCGCGATCACCGTATAGGGAATGTCGACGATCATATTGCCCATGCGCCCGCCGATCACGGTCAGCCCTGCGAAGGCGATCACGGTCGTCAGGGTCGAGGCGAAGACCGGCGCGGCCATGCGCCGCGCGCCGTTCTCGGCGGCGAGCACGGGATGCTCTCCCAGATGGCGCGCGCGGAAATCGGCATGCTCGCCCACCACGATCGCATCATCGACCACGATCCCCAGCGTCAGAATGAGCGCGAAGATCGAGATCATGTTCAGCGTCATGCCGGTGAAATACATCACCGCCAGAGCCGCAGCCATCGAGGTCGGGATCCCCATCGCCACCCAGAAGGCCGTGCGCGCATTGAGGAACAAAAACAGCAGCACCAGCACGAGGCTCAGCCCCAGCACCCCGTTACCCACCAGCAGGTCGAGGCGCTGCGTGATGGCGTCGGACCGGGTGCGCACCAGATCCATCGTGGTGCCCGCAGGCAGGGTCGGCTGCATCTGGTCGATCACGCCTTCGACCTTGTGCTGGATCGCAATCGCATCGCCCGCCGCCGAGCGCGCGACATTGATCACCACCGCTGCGTTGTCACCGACGAAATAGGCCCGGTTCCGGTCGCCGCCTTCGACGCGGATATTGGCGACATCGCCCACGGTCAGCTGCGAGCCGTCCGGTTCGGTGCGGATCACGAGGTTCTCGATCTCGGGGGCGGACCTGCGCTCTTCGCCCGTGCGCACGCGCGTGGCGCCGCCCGCCACTTCGCCTGCCGGATCGGTATTCGCCTCGGCCGAGATCACATCGATGATCTGGGTCAGCGTCACGTCATGCGCCATCATCGAGACGGTCGGCACTTCGACGACCGTCTCCGGCGCGGCGATCCCGGCAAGCGAGGTGCGCGTGACGCCCTGCTGATAGAGCCGCACGACGGCCTCGTCGCCCAACCGGCCCAGCTGCTCGGGCGAGAGCGGCCCGGTGATCACCAGATCGGTCACCGTGTCGCGCCAGACGCCGCGCGCCACTTCGGGTTCCTCCGCGCCTTCGGGCAGATCGCCTGCCGAGGCCAGCGCGTTCTCGACATCATTGACCGCGCGGGACATGTCCCAGTCGGGTTCGAAATCGAGGCTGATACGCGCCGAGCCTTCTGAGGCGCGGCTGTCCGAAGCCTCCACCCCTTCGACCGAGATCAGCGAGGGCTCGAGCACCTGAACGATCGCCCGGTCGACCTCCTCCGCGCCTGCCCCGTCCCATTGCACCGAGACGGTGATAGATTCCTCGACCGAGTCCGGGAAGAACTGCGCACGCATCCGCGGTAGGGCGACGAGCCCCGCGCAGATCATCACGACCAGCACGATATTTGCCAGCGTCGCGTGGCGGGTGAAGAGGCCGATCAGCCCGCGGCCGGGCGGCAGTTCTCTGGGATCGAGGCCAGACGCCATCTCAGCCTCCGATCCGGGATTCGAGCTTCTCGACGGTGGCGACGGGCACCTCGTCTTGCTTCAGCTCGGCAAGGAAGCGTTTCTTGGCAGTGTCGGGCATCGCGGTGTTCGTCTCTACGAAACTGACCAGCTTGGCACGGCGCTCGGGCTCGAGCTTGATCGTCTCGGGCTCGGTGGCCGCCTGCGGCTGGCCGGGGCGCATCGGGCGCAGCTTGATCCCGCGGCCTAGAAGCGGCGTGCGCTCGGCCACGATCTCGGTGCCGGGCGCGAATGTGGCGCGGATGATGACAGCGTCGCCCTGACGGCGCAGCACGGTGACATCGGCGCTTTCCAGACGGTCTTCCGGACCGAGCACCAGAACCGTGCTATCCGCATCGACGGCTGCGGCGGGGATCTCCGCGACATTCTCGAGCGCGGGCTCTTTCAGGTGGACGGTCACGAAATCGCCCGGACGCAGATTGCCCAAGCCGTCGGTGACGCGCGCAAACAGCAGGCGCCCCGTCACCCCGTCATCGACCGCCGCCGAGACGCGCGACAGCTCGGCCTTGGCCGTCAGCGTCTCCTCGCCCGCGACCAGCTCCACGCCCACGGGCAGATCGCGCAGCGCGCCCCGATCGTCGATCAGGCGCGCAAATTGCGCGGTGGAGACGCGGAAGGCGATTTCCAGCGCGTTGGGGTCGATCAGCTTGCCCAGCATCTCGTTATTCGACACCAGCCCGCCCGCGACCGCGTTAACCTCGGCCAGCCGCCCCGGGAATTCGGCGCGAATTTCGGTATCGGCCAGTTTGCGATCGGCTTCGGTGAGGCTGATCTTGGCGCGGGTCAGCGAGGTGCGCGCGGTATCGAGCTGCGCCTGCGCGGTCGACAAGGCCGAGCGGCGGTTCAGCACCGCCTGATCGGCCGCCGAGGCCGCCAGTTCCGAGGTCTCCAGATTGGCCGCCGAGCCGACGCCCCGCTCCGAGAGCGAGCGCTGCCGGTCGAGCGCCTTGAGCCGCAGGTCCGCCTGCCGCTGCGCCGCTGTCACATCGTCCTTCGATATGGCCAAAGCGCGTTCCGCCTGCGCAAGCGCGGCCTCTGCCTCGGCCACGGTCGCCGCGGCGCTGTCGCGCGCCGCCTGCGCTTCTGCCGGGTCCAGCTTGACCAGAAGCTCGCCCTTCTCAACCTCCGCGCCATCCTCGAAATCGGAGGCAAGCTCGACAATCGTACCCGCCGCCGAAGCGCGCAGCTCCAGCTCGCGGGTCGAGCGCACCTCGCCATAGGCGGTCAGAACCGGCGACATCGTATTGAAGGTGACCGGGATCACATTGGCCGCAAAAACCCGTTCGCGTGCGGTGGGCGCACGCCCGCTCTCGGCATTGCGGGCCTGCATCGCCTGAAAGATCGAGAAGCCGCCCATCGCCAGCAGGCCGACGGTCAGCGCCAGAAGAAACAGCCCCATCAGGGAGCGGGTGAGAAAGCGCATGGCGTCTCCGATCTGTCGTCAGTGCTGCGGGCGCTCGCAATTGCCCACGGTCGCGCGATTTCCATGTTACCTTGCCGAAATAGGTGCAGGGAATGGTTATCTCTACGCGTCACGGCGCCGCGTCCGTCACTTTTTCACGAAAGCGCGACCGTTTGGCGCGGTTTACGCCTGGTCGAGACGGGCGCGGATTTGCAGAAGATCGGCCCAGGCTTCGCGCTTGGCGGCCGGATTGCGCAGCAGATAGGCCGGGTGCGTCATCGGCAGCGTGGGCCGCCCGAAGGCTTCGGCCCAGGTGCCCCGCAACCGCAAGATGCCGCGCTTGCCCAGCGCCGCCGCACAGGCGGCATTGCCCATCAAAACGATCAGGTCGGGATCGGCCAGATCGACATGGCGGGCGAGGAAGGGCAGCATCTGCGCGATCTCGGTAGGCGAGGGATCGCGGTTGCCCGGCGGACGCCAAGGCAGGACATTGGTGATATAGAGCGCGGCTTCGGCATCGGGCGATTGCCGCGACAGGCCGATCGCCGCGAACATCTTGTCGAGCAGATGCCCCGCGCGGCCCACGAAAGGCAGGCCCTTCTGGTCCTCCTCGCGTCCCGGTGCCTCCCCGATAATCATCACCCGCGCGGCGGGCTTGCCATCGGCGAAGACCGTGTTGCGCGCCCCGAGCTTCAGATCGCACATCTCATAGGAGTCGATGGCCGCCCGCAGCGCTTCGAGCGTATCGGCCTTGCCCGCCGCATCGCGTGCGACGACGACCGGATCGGGGCCCTCGATCTTCGCCATCTGCGCGACGGGCGGCAATTCCCTGTCAGCCACCGGCGCGGCTTCGGGCGCCTTCGCCTTGGCCTGCGCCGCTTTGTCGGGCAACTCGTAGCAATCGACAGGCGTATCGCCGATGACCGTATCGACGCCCATTTCCAGCTGCCATTCGAGGGCAGCCAGAGCGGCGTGATAGTCGAGTTCCGGGGTCGGCTGAGTCTCCATTGCGCGACCCTACCTCATGGGTGCTGCGACGGTAAAGCGGCTGGACGCCCGCCCCCCCGTTTGCCATAAGCATCGAAGTCTAACCGGAGCATCGCGCAATGGCTTTTCGCCCAAGGCACCTGCTGGGGATCGAACATCTGAGCCCCGAGGATATCCTCACCGTTCTCGACCTCGCCGAACAATATGTGGATCTCAACCGTCGCACGGTGAAAAAGACCGACGCGTTGGCCGGGATGACCGCGATCAACATGTTCTTCGAGAATTCGACGCGGACCCAATCCAGTTTCGAGCTTGCGGGCAAGCGGCTCGGGGCGGACGTCATGAACATGTCGATGCAGACCTCGTCGGTGAAGAAGGGCGAGACCCTGATCGACACCGCACTGACGCTGAACGCGATGCATCCCGATCTGCTGGTGGTGCGGCATGGCTCGTCTGGCGCGGTCGATCTTCTCGCGCAGAAGGTCGAATGCGCGGTGATCAATGCGGGCGACGGCAAGCATGAGCACCCTACGCAGGCGCTTCTGGATGCGCTGACGATCCGGCGCGAGAAAGGCCGGATCAAACGCCTGACGGTCGCGATCTGCGGCGATGTCGCCCATAGCCGCGTCGCGCGCTCCAACCTGATCCTGCTGGGCAAGATGGAAAACCGCGTGCGCCTGATCGCGCCGCCGACCCTGATGCCCTCGGGCGTGCAAGAATTCGGCTGCGAGGTCTATCACGACATGCGCGAAGGCCTGCGCGACGCCGATGTCGTCATGATGCTGCGGCTTCAGAAAGAGCGGATGGATGGCGGCTTCATCCCCTCCGAGCGCGAATATTTCCACCGCTACGGGCTCGATGCCGAGAAGCTCGCCTTCGCCAAGGAAGACGCGATCGTCATGCATCCCGGCCCGATGAACCGTGGCGTCGAAATCGACGGCACCATCGCCGACGACATCAACCGCTCGGTCATTCAGGAACAGGTCGAGATGGGCGTGGCGGTGCGCATGGCGGTGATGGACCTCTTGGCGCGCAACCTTCGGGCCGAGCGCGGGCGCGCGCTCACGGAGGGCACCTATGTCTAAGATCGAGCGCGACGAAGTTCTCAACTACCGCCCCGGCCCCGAAAGCGAATTGCCGCTCGACGAGGGTGAAAAGGTTCTAGCCGTCTTCACGGCGGACAAGAAACGCTACTGGACCGATCACGCGGTGCTGGCGGTGATCGGTGCGGTGCTGATCTCGACGGTGCTGTTCTGGCTCGGCAAGCCCGATCAGGTGGTGATCGCGAGCTTCGCCGTCGTGGTCGGTATGGCGGCGCGCGGGCTATATTTCCGCTCGGAGGCCTTCGCGCGGCGCTGGCAGTTGACGGACAAGCGGCTGATCGGGCCGCAGGGCAAGCAGGTGATGCTGCTGCAAATCTCCGGCGTGCGCTCGCTGATGGGCGATGTGCAGGTCGTGACGACGGCGGGCGACAAGCATCTGATCCGCCACCTCGCCGATGCGGGGCCCGTGGTGCGTGAGATCGAGAGTGCGCAGGCCGCGCGCAAACTGGTGGCGAAGTGAGGCACGACGCATGACCCTATTCCTCGAAAACGCCAAGCTGATCGACCCCGAGGCGCTGACCGAAACCACCGGCAACGTGGTGATCGACGGAGGCCTGATCGCGGCGATCGGCGACATGTCCGCTCCC
>NZ_DFRG01000131.1:11142-15306 GCF_002378135.1 Thioclava sp. UBA3469 | reverse complement strand
CCGCTCCCGCCGATGCCGAAGTGATCGATTGCGGCGGCAAATACCTCGCGCCGGGGATCGTCGATCTGGGCGTGAAGATCGGTGAGCCGGGCGAGCGCCACATGGAAAGCTTCCGCACGGCGGCGCTGGCCGCCGCAGCCGGGGGCGTGACAACCATCATCGCCCGTCCCGACACGCAGCCCGCCATCGACAATCCCGAGACGCTGGAATTCGTCACCCGTCGCGCGGCGGATGCGCCGGTGCGTATCCTGCATATGGCGGCGCTGACCAAGGGCCGCGACGGGCAGGAGATGACCGAGATCGGCTTTCTGAAAGATGCGGGCGCGGTGGCCTTCACCGATGTCACCCGCGTCTCGGATCAGACCAAGGTGCTGCAACGCGCCTTCACCTATGCGGCCCATCTGGGCGCACTGGTGATCGGCCATCCGCAAGAGCCGGTCCTGTCGAAAGGCACCGCGGTGACTTCGGGCAAATTCGCCTCGCTGCGGGGTTTGCCGGGCGTATCCCCGATGGCCGAGCGGATGGGGCTCGACCGCGATCTGGCGCTGGTGGAGATGACGGGCCTCGCCTATCACGCCGACCAGATCACCACCGCGAAGGCCCTGCCCGCGCTGACGCGCGCGAAAGAAGCCGGGCTCGATGTGACCGCCGGGGTCTCGATCCACCACCTGACGCTCAACGCGCTCGACGTGGGCGATTACCGGACGTTCTTCAAACTGACGCCGCCGCTGCGCGACGAGGAAGACCGGCTTGCGGTGATCGAGGCGGTCGCTGACGGCACGATCGACGTGATCTGCTCGCTGCATACGCCCGCGGACGAGGAATCCAAGCGCCTGCCCTTCGAAGAAGCGGCCTCCGGCGCGGTCGGGCTCGAGACAATCCTGCCCGCCGCGATGCGCCTTTACCATGCCGGTCAGCTGACCCTGCCACAGCTCTTCCGGGCGATGTCTCTGAACCCGGCGAAGCGTCTGGGACTGCCGCAGGGACGGCTTTGCGAGGGGGCTCCGGCCGATCTCGTCCTCTTCGATCCGGATGCACCTTTCGTGCTCGATCGCTTCAAACTGCGCTCAAAATCGAAGAATACCCCCTTCGATACTGCTCGAATGGAAGGCAAAACGCTTGCCACATTCGTCGCAGGGGTGCAGGTTTATAACAACAATAACGACTCATAAACGAGGCGAGGGCAGGCATATGCCGGGAATTGAGAACGGGTCAGCATGGCTCGGGCTGGTGGCTGCACTGGGCTACCTGCTCGGATCTGTGCCGTTTGGGCTCGTTATCACCAAGCTTTTCAAACTGGGCGACCTGCGCAAAATCGGCTCCGGAAATATCGGCGCGACGAACGTTCTGCGCACCGGCAGCAAGAGCGCGGCCCTTGCGACCCTGCTCCTCGACAGCGGTAAAGGCGCGATTGCGGTTCTCATCGCACGCTACACGCTGGGCGAAACCGCCGCACAAGTGGCGGGCGCGGCGGCCTTCATCGGCCATATCTATCCGGTCTGGCTGCGCTTTCAGGGCGGCAAAGGCGTGGCGACCTTCCTCGGCACGATGATCGCGCTGGCTTGGCCCGTCGGCCTTGCGACCTGCGCCGTCTGGCTGGTCACGGCGCTGCTGACGCGGATTTCCTCGCTCGCGGCGCTGGTCTCGGCGGCGGCGACGGTGCCTCTGGCCTATTTCCTCGGCTATCGCGAGTTGATGATGCTGGCGGCGGGCCTGTCGGTGCTGATCTTCTGGCGGCACCGCACCAATATCGCGCGTCTCGCGATGGGCACGGAGCCGAAGATCGGCAAGAAGACCTGAGCCGTCTCGGACGCGACCTCAGACGTGCTGGCCCGCGTTCACCTCGATTTCGGTGCCGGTGACGTAGCTCGACGCGTCCGAGCAGAGGAACCAGATCACATCCGCCACTTCCGAGGGTTGCCCAAGGCGGCGCAGCGGCAGTTTCTCGACGATCTTCTCGGTGCCGGGGCTGAGGATCGAGGTTTCGATCTCACCCGGCGCGATGGCGTTCACGCGCACCCCGAGCGGCCCGAAATCATGCGCCATCTCGCGCGTCAGCGCCTTCAGGGCTGCCTTCGAGGTTGAATAGGCGGCCCCTGCGAAAGGATGCACCCGCAGCCCTGCGATCGAGGTTACGTTGACCACGGCCCCCTGCGCGGTCGACAGCTCCTCGACCAGCCCGCGCGCGAGCACGATGGAGGCGAAGAAGTTCACGTGGAAGACCTGCCCCCAGGTGCGCAGATCGGTGTCGAGCGTATTGAGCCGCTCGCCCTCCGGCCCTTTCGGCGAGATGCCTGCATTGTTGACCAGCGCATGAAGCCGCCCGTCGATCCGGCTGCGAATATCGGCAATCGCGTCGATCACCTCGTCGGGCTTGGCAAGATCGACCTGGATGTGATCCTCGCGCCCGCCGCCCCACGGGCATTGCTCGGGGAAAGGCTGGCGCGAACAGGTGATGACGCGCCACCCTTCGGCTGCGAAGCGTTTCACCGTGGCGTGGCCGATGCCCCGGCTCGCCCCCGTCAGCAGCATTACTTTGCGATCATCCATTACTCGAACTCCCCGTCAGCGCGCTCCCGACCCTAGTCGGTTTTGTTCCGAGCGCAACGGCCCCGATTGCGCCCTTCCAAACCCGGCGCGAACGGTCTAGCAAGATGGGACCACCCTGCCCGAGGACCAGCCAGATGAGAAAGCAGACCATGGATCGTGACTGGATCGCCACCGCCCGCACCCTCTCGGAAGCCTTGCCCTACTTGCAACGCTATTCCGGCGCCGTGGTCGTGGTGAAATTCGGCGGCAACGCGATGGGCGACGAAGAGGCGATGGCCGATTTCGCCCGCGATATCGTGCTGATGCGTCAGGTCGGCATCTTCCCGGTCGTGGTGCATGGCGGCGGACCGATGATCAACGAGATGCTGGGCAAGCTCGGCATCGAAAGCCAATGGGTCCGCGGCAAGCGCGTGACCGACAAGGCGACCGTCGAAGTGGTCGAGATGATCCTCTCGGGCCTCGTCAACAAGCGCATCGTGCAGGCGATCAACGACCAGGGCGGCCGCGCGGTCGGGATCTCGGGCAAGGATGACGACCTGATGGTCTGCGAGGCGGACGATCCCGAGCTGGGCTTCGTCGGCCGTCCGGTCGAGATGAACGTGCAGGTGATCCGCGACCTCTATAACGCGGGCATGATCCCGGTGATCGCCCCGGTCGCGACCGGCATGGCCGATAACGAGACTTTCAACGTCAATGGCGACACCGCCGCCGGCGCCATTGCGGGCGCGTTGCGCGCCGATCGCCTGCTGCTGCTGACCGACGTGGCGGGCGTGAAGAACAAGGCGGGCGAGGTGATCACACAGCTCACCCCCGAGGACGTGACCGCCCTGATCGAAGACGGCACCATCGCGGGCGGCATGATCCCGAAGGTCGAGACCGCGCTGAAAGCGGTCGACGAGGGCGTGCGCGCGGTGGTCATCGTCGACGGGCGCGTTGCCAATGCTTGCCTGCTGGAGCTGTTCACCGAACATGGGGCGGGCTCGATGATCCGCTCGACCGAGCCGCGCGTGAAACCGCGCAGTGAGTGAGACGCCCCCGGTGATCTCCACCCTCGCCGCGGCGCTGGCCCCGCACCGGCTCTTCGTGTCGGGGCTGCTGCATGAGGATGGCGAGACAATCGCGCTGATCTCGCCCGACGAGCCCGGCTTCTGGGATCACGTCACCGCTCAGCCGGAATTCGCCGAGGACGCGCCCGATCCGCTGGACCGCTGGTCTGCGCGGGTGATCGGCGCCCTCGCACGGCAATTTGAAGCCCGCGCGCTTTTCCCCTTCACCGGCCCACCCTGGCAGCCTTTCGTGAGCTGGGCCGTGAAAAGCGGACAGAGCTTCGCCTCGCCGGTCCATCTGATGTGCCATGCGCATATGGGCCTCTGGGCTTCGGTGCGGGGCGCGCTGGCCCTGCCTGGCTTGCTTCCCCTGCCCGCGCCCGCCGCCAATCCCTGCATCGGATGCCCTGCGCCCTGCGCCACCGCCTGCCCGGTCGATGCGCTCAAACCCGACGGTTACGACACGGAAAGCTGTCACGCGCATCTCGACCGTCCCGAAGGTGCGGCCTGTCGCGATCACGGCTGCCTTGCAAGACGCGCTTGCCCGGCAGGTGAAAGCTATGGCAGG
>NZ_DFRG01000131.1:418-10840 GCF_002378135.1 Thioclava sp. UBA3469 | reverse complement strand
GGCAGGTGAAAGCTATGGCAGGCTGCCTCAGCAATCCGCATGGCATATGAGGCAGTTCCACCCATGACACCGCTCGGCTATCGCCGCCTGATCCTGACCCGCCATGCCAAATCCAGCTGGGACGACCCGGCGATGGAAGATCGTGATCGCCCGCTCAATGCGCGCGGACGCGCGGCCGCGCTCGAACTGGGCGATTTCCTCGCCTCGCGCGGGCTGGAGCCGGAAGAGGTGCTCTGCTCCTCGGCGACGCGCACCCGCGAGACATGGGACCGGGTAGAGCGCGCGGTGATCGAGACGCGGCCGGAGGTGAGCTATGTCGAAGACCTCTACCACGCAGCCCCCGAGATGATGCTTCAGGTCCTGCGGACCGCCTCCGCGCCGACGGTGATGATGCTGGGCCACAACCCGGGCATCGCGGAATTCGCACATCGCCTGCCCGCACGCGCGCTGCATGATCCCGATTTCCGCCGCTTCCCGACCTGCGCCACGCTGATCGTCGATTTCCAGATCGACAGCTGGGACGAGGTGCAGCCGGGACAGGGATCGGTGCTCGATTTCTTCACGCCGACCCGGCGCGGCTGAACACAGCTTTTCCCTCCCGTGATCGTGACGTTAGGGCACGGTTTTCTATGGCCAGCCGCGCGCCTGTGCCCTATCTCTCTGGCGTAATCATCACAGGAGGGTTTCCATGTCCGCTCAAACGCCGAAACGCATCGCCGTCACCGGGGCTGCCGGTCAGATCTGCTACGCGCTGCTGTTCCGCATCGCCAAGGGGGATGTCTACGGTCCCGATCAGCCGGTGATCTTGCAGCTTCTGGACCTGCCGCAGGCGCTCGACGCGGTGCGTGGCGTGGTGATGGAGCTGGAAGACTGCGCCTTCCCGCTGCTCGCCGGCACCGTTGTGACCGATGACCCGGTGACCGCCTTCACCGATATCGATGCCGCGTTCTTCGTGGGCTCGCGCCCCCGCACCAAAGGCATGGAGCGCCGCGATCTGCTGTCGGCCAATGCCGAGATCTTCCGCGTGCAGGGTGAAGCGCTCGACAAGGCCGCAAAGCGCGATGCGAAATGCGTGGTCGTCGGCAACCCGGCCAACACCAACGCGATGATCCTCGCGGCCAACGCGCCGAACTTCCCGACCGAGAACATCACCGCGATGATCCGGCTCGACCACAACCGCGCGCTGACGCAATTCGCGTCGAAGGCCGATCTGCATGTCGACGACATCGAGCGCTTCGTGGTCTGGGGCAACCACTCGCCCACCATGTTCGCCGACTGGACCGAAGCCGAAGCGAAGGGTCGCAAGCTCTCCGAGATCATCGGCGACGAGACCTGGTATCGCGAGACGTTGATCCCGCAGGTTGCCACCCGTGGCGCTGCGATCATCGAAGCGCGTGGCGCGTCCTCGGCTGCCTCCGCCGCCAATGCCGCGATCGATCACATGTATGACTGGATCCACGGGACCGACGGCAAATGGGTGTCGATGGCCGTGCCGTCGACCGGCCTCTACGACATCCCCGAGGGGCTGATGGTCGGCCTGCCGGTGATCTGCAAGGACGGTCATTACGAGCGCGTCGAAGGTCTGGAATTCAACGATTTCCAGAAAGAGATGATGGCCCGCACCGTCGGCGAACTGGAAGAAGAGCGCGAAGCGGTTTCCGACCTTCTTTAAATCGGACGCGAATATAGAAAAGGGGCGGCACGAGTATTCGCACCGCCCCTTTTTTTAATTCTTCGCCTTGGCGGAAATATCCCACGGGGGTCTGGGGGTGTGAAACCCCCAGCCTTGTCTTAGTGCCCGAGGATCTGGCTCAGGAACTGCTGGGTCCGCTCGGATTTCGGGTTGTTGAAGAAGTCATGCGGGTTGTTCTGCTCGACGATCTGACCGTCGGCCATGAAGATCACCCGATTCGCCACCGCCTGCGCGAAGCCCATCTCGTGGGTCACGCAGAGCATGGTCATCCCCTCTTCCGCCAGCTCGATCATCGTGTCGAGCACTTCCTTGATCATCTCCGGATCGAGCGCCGAGGTCGGTTCGTCGAACAGCATGATCCGCGGCTTCATGCACAGCGAGCGCGCGATCGCCACACGCTGCTGCTGGCCGCCCGAAAGCTGGCCGGGATACTTGTCGGCCTGCTCGGGGATTTTCACCTTCTCGAGGTAATGCATCGCCGTCGCTTCGGCCTCCTTCTTGGGCGTCTTGCGCACCCAGATCGGGGCCAGCGTCAGGTTCTCGAGAATGGTCAGATGCGGGAACAGGTTGAAGTGCTGGAACACCATGCCGACTTCGCGGCGGACCTTGTCGATGTTCTTCAGGTCGTTCGTCAGCTCGATCCCGTCGACGACGATCTTGCCCGCCTGGTGTTCCTCCAGACGGTTGATGCAGCGGATCAGCGTCGATTTCCCCGAGCCCGAGGGCCCGGCGATGACGATACGCTCGCCACGCTGCACGGTCAGATCGATGTCGCGCAGGACGTGGAACTGGCCATACCACTTGTTCATGTTCTCGATCTGGATCGCGACCTCGTCGGAGACCTGCATATGGCTGCGGTCGACCTGACGTTCGAATTGCGGTTCGGTCATTGTGTCTAGTCCCCGATTAATGGTTATCACGCTGCAGTCGACGCTCGAGAGACATCGAGTAGCGCGACATGGCGAAGTTCAGGATAAAGAAGATGGCGCCGACGAAGATGAAGGGCTCCCAGTAGATGCCTTTCCAGTTGAAGTCGGCGCGGATGAAGTCCGGGATGCCCTTGAGCGGGTCGAAGAGACCCACGAACACGACCAGCGTCGTATCCTTGAACATGCCGATGAAGGTGGAGACGATGCCCGGGATCGAAATCTTCAGCGCCTGCGGCAGGATGATCAGCCGCTGCGCCTTCCAGTAATCGAGCCCCAGCGCATCAGCCGCCTCGTATTGGCCCCGCGGGAGTGCTGCGAGACCGCCGCGGATCACCTCGGCGATATAAGCGGCTGCGAAGAAGGTCACGAGGATCATCACCCGCAGGATGATGTCGAAATTCGTGCCCGGCGGCAGGAAGTAGTTCAGCAGCAGCGAGGCCACGAACAGGAGCGTGATCAGCGGCACGCCGCGGATGAACTCGATGAAGACCACCGAGAAGCCTTTGACCAGCGGCATGTCCGATTGCCGCCCGAGCGCGAGCACGATCCCCAGCGGCAGCGACATCATGATGCCGCCCACACCCAGCGTGATCGCCAGCAGGAAGCCCCCGAATTTGGCGGAGTCCACCGATTCCAGCCCCCACGGCAGGATCGCCTGCAACCCGTCGATGAGCGGGCCCACCACGAAGAGGAAGTAGAGGATCGCGACGAAAGCGCCGATCGAGAAGGCCATGATCGAGCCAAGCCGCGGCGACAGCACCAACAGGATCGCCGCGCCCAGCACGAAGCCTGCGAAGATCATGATCGGCGTCCAGCCCGAGCCGCCCCAGAGCAGCCAGACGGCGAGGAACGGGTAGACCGGCGTAAACCACGCGAGCACGCGCGGCACCCAGGTGAAGAGAAGCGGGCCGACCGCCACGAAGAGCAGCAGGAAGGTCAGGATCGGGCGCCAGTACAGTTCCGGCGGGTAGAAGCCGAAGATGAACTGGTGCCAACGCTCGCGGATCACCGCCCAGCAGGCGCCGGTCGCGCCTTCGCCGTAACGGTCGGTGATGATCGTGCGGCATTCCTTGATCGAGTTGGCGTCCCAGACGCCATGCAGGAACCAGGGAAGGAAATGCATGACCAGCGTGTAGATCAAGGCCACGCCCAGAAGGGTCAGCAAGGTGTTCAGCCAGCCCGAGAACAGGTTCTCGCGCAGCCATTGAACCGCACCGGACTGCCCTGCGGGGGCAGGCTGTTGCGGCAGCATCGTGTCGCGGACATAGGCGACGGAATGGGCTTGTGTATCGCTCATCTCACCGCTCCTTCAGCTTCACGCGATTGTTGTAGACGTTCATCACGCCCGAGATCGACAGCGAGATCGCGAGGTAGATCAGCATCATCAGCGTGATCGCCTCAAGCTCGCGCCCGGTCTGGTTCAGGGTGATACCGCCCAACGTGCCGCGCAGTTCAAGATAGCCCACGGCGATCGCGAGCGAGGAGTTCTTCGTCAGGTTCAGATATTGCGAGATCAGCGGCGGGATGATGACCCGCAGCGCCTGCGGCAGGATCACGAGGCTCATCGTGCGATTGGCCCGCAGACCCAGCGCGAAGGCGGCCTCGGTCTGGCCTTTCGAGATAGCGAGGATACCGGCGCGGACGATCTCGGCGATGAAGGCCGCCGTATAGAGCGACAGGCCGAGCCAGAGCGCCACGAAGGAGTTCGACACGTTCGTGCCGCCTGTGAAGTTGAAGCCCTTGATCTGCGGCTCCTCGGGATTGATCCCGAGCGCAATGGCGAGGATCACAACGGGCGCGATCAGCACGAGCGCGCTCTTCCACCACATTGTAGGTCGGACCCCGGTCGCCTCCTGCACCTTGGCGGCGTGGGTCAGCATCCGCTTGTTCACCCAGATCGAGGCGATCAGCACGATCACCAGCGCGAGGAAGTTGAGCGAGATCGGTGCAAGCGCCGTATCGAGCGAGCCGAGCGAGCGATCGAAATGCACCGACGGGATCGCGGTGTAGCGATTGGTGAAGGCGACCGAGTCGAGCAGCATGGAGGCCTGTGCCTCGCCCGTCTGCTGGTTCACCTTATAGGCGTTGGGCGACGGGGCCACGTCGGTCAGCAGCGCGATCGCCACCAGGATCCACAGCAGCACCGGAATGTTGCGGAAGACCTCGACATAGACGGTCATCAGCCGCGCCACGAGCCAGTTCTTCGACAGGCGCAGCACGCCCACGAAGATCCCGATGATCGTCGCGGCGACGCAGCCCAGGAAGGACACCCAGAGCGTGTTGATGAGGCCGACAAGCAGCGCACGTCCGTGGCTCATGTCGTTGTTATACGGGATGATCGCATTGCCGATATCGTAACCGGCCCTCTGCCCGAGGAAGGAGAAATTGAAATCCTTCCCGAGGTCGTTGAGGTTCTGGATCACATTGTCCACCAGCCATGCCGCGCCGCCCATCACGAGGATGAAGACGATCGCCTGAATCGTCAGGGAGCGATAACGCGTGTCATAGATAAGCTGGCTGAGCCGGAAGCCCTGCTCCGGCGCGTCGGGCGCGCTTGTCATTCTTATTTCCCCTGTTGCCGCGTCGTTATTTTTGTCTGGCCATTCTTGCGGGCCTTAGTGGGGATGTCTCCCCTACGCACGGTCTCTTGAAAACGGAACAGGGGCGCGGATTGAACCGCGCCCCTGCCGGGCCCTTCTTAGCGGAAGGGAGGAGCGTACATCAGACCGCCTTGGGTCCACTGAGCGTTCAGGCCACGGGCCAGACCGATCGGGGTCTGCTCGCCGATGGTCGCGGCGAAGATTTCACCGTAGTTGCCGTTGGCCTTGATGGCTTTGACGGCCCAGTCCTTGTCGAGGCCGATCATCGCGCCGAGGTCACCCTCGGTGCCGAGCAGGCGGTTGACTTCCGGGTTGTCGGTGCCTTTGGCCAGCTCGTCGATATTGGCCGAGGTCACGCCGTATTCTTCAGCACCGATCAGCGCGAAGACGGTCCAGCGGACGATGTCGGTCCACTGATCGTCGCCCTGACGGACGGCCGGAGCCAGCGGCTCTTTCGAGATGATTTCCGGCAGGATCACGTAGTCGGAAGGGTTCGCGAAAGCGGCGCGGGTGGCTGCGAGGCCCGACGCGTCGGTCGTGTAGGCGTCACAAGCGCCGGCGAGGAACTGCTGTTCGCCTTCGGCGTTCGAATCAACCGTGATCGGCTGATAGGACATGTTGTTGGCCTTGAAGTAGTCGGCGAGGTTCAGCTCGGTCGTGGTGCCGGTCTGGATACAGATCGACGCACCGTCGAGTTCCTTGGCCGAGGTCACGCCCGAATCCTTGCGGACCATGAAGCCCTGACCGTCATAGTAGTTGGTCGCGGTGAACTGGAGCTTCAGGTCGGTGTCGCGCGAGAAGGTCCAGGTGGTGTTGCGTGCGAGCAGGTCCACTTCGCCCGAACCGAGCGCGGTGAAGCGCGTCTGGCCCGAGGTGGGGACGTATTTAACCTTCGAGGGGTCGCCCAGCACAGCGGCGGCGACGGCCTGGCAGACCGCGACGTCGAAGCCGGACCAGTTACCGTTGGCATCCGGCGCGGCGAAGCCCACGAGACCGGTGTTCACGCCGCAGATCAGCTCTCCGCGCGATTTCACGTCATCGAGCGTGGCCGCGCCAGCCAGACCGGCAGTCAGCGTCGCAGCCGTCAGCGCGCCGAAAAAGACGGATTTCTTCATTTTTACCTCTTCCTGTTGTCGCCGCTCTGACAGAGCGGTTCTTGGTCCCTCACGGACCTGGTCGATCGTGTCTCCATGACACGGAGTAACGAAAGTTTGGTCCATCCGATCAAAGAAGGTCAAGGCTAGTTTCCGGAATTCGTGAGGGCCCCTGCGTAAATCGTCAGCAAGTGATGATGCTTTTGGCAGGTCAATAAGCGGCGTGAGAATCCGCGGCGGTCACCTTTCGGTGAGCACCCAGATTCGAGCCGCGTCACACAACGCCTCGCGCTTGTGTGCGGCGATCTCCGCCGCCTCTTCATCGTCGCCCCATTGGGCAATTTGCCAGTCCTCGTCGAGTCGCGAAATCTCCCATGCTTCTTCAGCCGAGAGCCTGCCGCGGGTGACCGCCAGCCCCAGCACGAGGGAGCCGGTGATGCCCACGAGATCATGCAGAGCTGCCAGCGCGAAGGGGTCGAGGTTTGCCACCTCCGCCTCCAGCCGTGCCAAATGGTCGACAGGCTGATCGACCGGCAGAATTCCCGTCGTGACCTTCAGCTCCGCACCATAGGTTTGCGCCGCCCATTCCAGCAGCGGATCCCATTTCGCGCTCTGAAGCTCGACCAGTTCCGTCGGAGCCTCGGCGCGGTAGCACAGAAGATCGGTGCCGCCGAATTCGCAGACATGGGTGACGACCTCGGGATGCTGATGCGCCACCTTGTCGATCGCCGCATTGGCAGAGCGAGTGACCGGCATCGTATGGGGTTTGATCGCGCCGTCCTGCGCGTCCCATTCGGCCGCAATGGCCTCGGCATAGGCACGGGTCGGCACGGTCAGCGCGGCTTTCGCCGGCGTCTTCACCGCACGCCCGTCCAGTGCCACGCCGAACCCCTCGGGGTGCTCGGTGACGGTGGTTTCCGTCCAGAACCGCTTGGCCGCCCATTCGCTCATGCGCTCATCTCCCACAGATCCAGAAGTGTCGTTTCCAGCGCGTCGAAATCATCGACCATCTGATGCGCGCCCGCCGCTTCGAGCAGGTGCGGCGCGTGGTAGCCCCAGCGCACGCCGATCGTCGCGACGCCGGCGCTGCGGCCCATCTCGATATCGAAGCTGGTATCGCCGATCATCACCGCGTCGCGTGCGTCCACGCCCGCCTCGCTCAACGCCGCGCCGATCATCGACGGGTGCGGCTTCGAGGGGTGATCGTCGGCGGTCTGTTGGCTGACGAAGAGACCTTCCAGACCGTGATACTCGATCAGTGCCCGCAGTCCGCGGCGGGATTTACCCGTAGCGACCGCCAGAAGCATGTCGTCGCGCGCGGCGAGCTTGCGCAGCAGCGCCTCCGCCCCGGGATAGAGCGGCGCAGGCGAAGCCGCGCGCGCGGTCTTGTAGCTTTGCTTGTAGCCCTCGACGATACGCGCCTGCGTCTCGGCATCGTGCTCCGGCGCAAGCCGCGCCACAGCGAGCGGCAGCGACAGACCCACGATCTGCAACACGGCGGAGGCCGGCGGGGCGGGCAGACCCGCCGCCTCGAACCCGATCGTCATCGCATGGGTGATGTGGTTCTGGCTATCCGAGATCGTGCCATCGACGTCGAAGATCGCGAGCTTCATTTCAGATCCTCGAACGGGTCGGCGGGCACGTCGCCCTCATGCCAATCCAGCAGATCCCAGGTCCGCTTCATGTGCTCAGGCAACGGCGCGGTCAGCGTGATACGCTTGCCGCTGATCGGATGGTCGAAGCTGATCTGGCGGGCGTGCAGGTGCAACTTGCGGGAAATCTCGCCGCCCAGTTGCGCGCCCCAGCCGTCGCCCATGTTCTCCTGACTCGAGCCACCGTATTTGCCGTCGCCGATGATCGGGTTGCCGATCTCGGCCATATGCGCGCGCAGCTGGTGGGTGCGCCCGGTGATCGGCACCAGCGCGACCCAGCTGACCCGCTGACCGAGGATGTGCAGCGTAAAGTAATCGGTCGTGGCCCGCTTGGCGCCTTCGGTCTTGTCGACCTTGGCGGGATGGATGCAGATCATCTTCTCGCCCTCGCCGCCGCGCCCGTGACCCGGCGCTTTCACGAGACCAAAGCGGATCGTGCCGGTCTTCGGTTCGGGCGCGCCCGCGACGGCCGCCCAATAGATCTTGCGCGTGGTCTTGCCGCGGAACGCCTCGGACAGGCGGCGCGCGACGCGGTCGGTGCGCGCCAGCAGCAGCACGCCCGAAGTGTCCTTGTCGAGGCGATGCACCAGCTTCGGCTTGTCCTTGTAGCCGAATGTCAGCGCCTCGCTCAGCCCGTCGACATGGCGGTTGCCCTGCCCCGAGCCACCCTGCGAGGGCAGCCCCGGCGGCTTGTTGAGCGCGATGATATGCTCGTCCTTCCAGAGCACGCAGCTTTGGATGAATTTCGCATCCTCCTCCGAGATACCCTCGGTCCTCGGCGCGGGCGCGGAATCGGGGATCGGCGGCACCCGGATTTCCTGCCCCGGCGCGACGCGCGAATTGGCCTTCACCCGACCCTTGTCCACGCGCAGGTCGCCCTTGCGGCAGAACTTCTCGATCATGCCCTGGGACAGGTGCGGAAACCGCTTTTTCAGGAACCGGTCGAGGCGCTGTTCGCCCTCGTCTTCGGTGACAGTGATATGCTGGACGCCGCTCATAGCATGGCCCTCATCAATAGAATGCCAGCGACGAGGCCCAGAAGCCCCGCGCCGACCGACAGTCCGATATAGCTGACTGCCAATGTGACATCACCTTTCTCGATCAAGCGATAGGCTTCGAGCGAGAAAGAGGAGAAAGTGGTGAAGCCCCCGAGAAAGCCGGTCGCGAGGAAGGCGTTCCAATGGGTCAGCTGCTTGTCACCGAGGAACACCACGAGCGCGCCCATCAGGAACGAGCCGAGGATATTCACCGTGATGACGCCCAGCGGGAAAGGCTGCGCGCCGAAGCTGCGCATCATTCCGACGCCGACGAGGTAGCGCCCCGATGCACCCATCGCGCCGCCTAGCGCGACCTGCAAAATCGTAGAAAGCATCGCAGTCTCCTTTGGCGCCCTAAGAGCGTTCACAGGCCTGAATGTCAAGATTTGCGCTGTTCGCGCAGCTTGGCAAACCAGTCGACCCGCTTTTTCAACTCGCGCTCGAAGCCGCGCTCGACGGGCTGATAGAGGACCGGGCGCTTCATCGTGTCGGGGAAGTAGTTCTGCCCCGAGAAGCCGTCCTCCGCGTCGTGGTCATAGGCATAGCCCGCGCCGTAGCCCTGTTCCGACATCAGCTTGGTCGGGGCGTTGAGGATATGCTTGGGCGGCGGCTCCGATCCGGTCTTCTGCGCCTGCGCCCGCGCGCCCTTGTAGGCGACATAGCCCGCGTTGGATTTCGGCGCGAGCGCGAGATAGATCACCGTCTGCGCCAGCGCCAGCTCCCCCTCGGGCGAGCCGATGCGCTCGTAGATTTCCCAAGCGTGCAGCGCATGTGTCTGGGCCTGTGGGTCGGCCAGCCCGATATCCTCGACCGCCATGCGCACGAAGCGCCGCGCGAGATAGCGCGGGTCCTCGCCGCCCTCCAGCATCCGCGCGAACCAATAGAGCGCCGCATCCGGGTCCGATCCGCGCACGGATTTATGGAGCGCCGAGATCAGGTTGTAATGCTCATCTCCGGACTTGTCGTATTTCGCTGCGCGGCGCATCAGCCGGGTCGACAGCGCGTCGGTGTCGAGCGTGCCGGTGACTTTCCACGCCGCCACCTGCTCGATCAGGTTGAGAAGCGCGCGACCGTCGCCATCCGCCATTTCCAGCAGCGCCTCGCGCGCCTTACCGGTCAGCGGCAGCGGACGATCGAGCGCCTTCTCGGCGCGCTGTGCGAGGCGTTCGAGATCGGCGAGGTCGAGGCGCTCCAGCACCATGACCTGCGCCCGGCTCAGCACAGCGGCGTTCAGCTCGAAGCTCGGGTTCTCGGTGGTGGCGCCCACCAGCATGATCGTGCCGTCTTCCATATGCGGCAGGAAGCTGTCCTGCTGCGCCTTGTTGAAGCGGTGGATCTCGTCAACGAAGAGGAGCGTTCCTTTCCCCGCAGCGCGACGCGCCTTGGCGCGCTCAAACACTTTGCGCAAATCAGCTTA
>NZ_DFRG01000131.1:0-183 GCF_002378135.1 Thioclava sp. UBA3469 | reverse complement strand
GCGGTGGATCTCGTCGACGAAGAGGAGCGTCCCCCTACCCTGCCCGCGCCGCAGCTTGGCGGCCTCGAAGACTTTGCGCAGTTCCGGCACGCCGGTGAAGATTGCGGAAATCTGGACGAAGGCGCGATCGGAGGCATCGGCCAGCAGTCGCGCGATGGTGGTCTTGCCGACACCCGGCGGCCC
>NZ_DFRG01000265.1:716-4823 GCF_002378135.1 Thioclava sp. UBA3469 | reverse complement strand
CGACAGCTGCGAGGAGCCGAAGAATTCACGCACCGCAGCCGCAGCCGGTTTCGCGTTGATCAGATCCTGCGGCATGACCGTGTCGATCTCGACCGAGGACATACGCTCCTTGATGGCGCGCTCCATGCGCAGCAGGCCGACGCGATACTGGTTTTCCATCAGTTCGCCGACCGAACGCACACGGCGGTTGCCGAGGTGGTCGATGTCGTCGATCTCGCCCTTGCCGTCGCGCAGTTCCACCAGGCCCTTGATGCAGGCGATGATGTCTTCGCGGCGCAGCGTGCGCTGGGTGTCCGGCGCATCGAGGTCGAGACGCATGTTCATCTTCACGCGGCCCACGGCCGAGAGGTCGTAGCGCTCGGAGTCGAAGAACAGGCTGTTGAACAGGGTGTCCGCGGCCTCGACGGTCGGCGGCTCGCCCGGGCGCATGACGCGATAGATATCCATGAGCGCGGTTTCGCGGTTCATGTTCTTGTCCGACGCCATGGTGTTGCGGATGTAGGGACCGACATTGACGTTATCGATGTCGAGCACCGGGATCTCGGTGATGCCGTTGTCGATCAGGGTCTTGATCGAACCGCCCGAGAGCTCGCCGTTCTTGTCGTATTCCGCCGTCAGCTCGTCGCCCGCTTCGATGTAGATGAAGCCGGTCTCGTCGTTGACGATATCCTTGGCGCAGAAGCGGCCCATGATGTGGTCGAACGGCACGAGCAGCTCGGGAACCGAGTTGTCGTCACGCCATTTCTTGACCATGCGCGGGGTCGCTTTCTCGCCCGCTTTCAGGATCACTTCGCCCGATGCCGCATCGACGAGGTCGAAGGTCGGACGGGTGCCGCGCACGCGGTCGGGGAAGAACTTGGTGACCCAGCCCGACTTGCCCTTCGCGGTGTAGGTGACGGTGTCGTAATAGGCATCCATGATGCCTTCCTGATCGAGACCCAGCGCGTAGAGCAGCGTGGTCACCGGCAGTTTCCGACGACGGTCGATACGCGCGAAGACGAGGTCTTTGGCGTCGAATTCGAAGTCCAGCCACGAGCCGCGATAGGGAATGATGCGGCAGGCGAAGAGCAGCTTGCCCGAGGAGTGCGTCTTGCCGCGGTCATGGTCGAAGAACACGCCCGGCGAGCGGTGCATCTGGCTCACGATGACCCGCTCGGTGCCGTTCACGATGAACGTACCGTTCTTGGTCATGAGGGGCATATCCCCCATGAACACGTCTTGTTCCTTGATGTCCTTGACCGAACGCGCGCCGGTTTCCTCGTCCACATCGAACACGATGAGGCGCAGGGTCACCTTCAGCGGCGCCGAATAGGTCATGTCGCGAGCCTGGCACTCGTCGACATCGTATTTCGGTTTTTCGAGCTCGTATTTCACGAACTCCAGAATGGCGTTGTCGTTGAAATCCTTGATCGGGAAGACCGACTGGAAGACGCCCTGGATACCCTCGCCATCAGTGGGCTGATCGACTTCGCCGGAGCGCAGGAACAGATCGTAGGAGGATTTCTGAACCTCGATGAGGTTCGGCATCTCGAGGACTTCGTGGATTTTGCCGTAATAGCGACGGATGCGTTTCTGACCAACGTAAGCTTGAGCCATGCTCTGCGTGACCTTTCGTCTCTTCGCGGCACATGCAATGTCGGGGCCCATTGCACGCCGCAAGGCGAATGAAGGGGGGGCGGTTCCATACCTGCCTTTCGTCCCACCGAAAGGCTCCCGAACCGCGAACACCGCCTTGGAGAAAGCTTCAAACGGGCAAAGCCCTCTCCGAGACAGGTTCGGCTGGGCTCGGGAAAACCCCGGACCCAGCCCTTTTTTCAGATCGGATGCAGTCGCATCCGGCTCGCTTACTTGAGCTCGATTTTCGCGCCAGCGTCTTCGAGCTTTTTCTTGATCTCTTCGGCTTCCGCTTTCGCAGCGCCTTCCTTGACCTTGCCGCCAGCTTCAACGAGCTCTTTGGCTTCTTTCAGGCCCAGGCCGGTGATGCCGCGGACTTCTTTGATCACGTTGATCTTCTGAGCGCCAGCTTCGACGAGAACGACGTCAAATTCGTCTTTCTCTTCAGCAGCTTCTTCGCCACCAGCAGCCGGACCGGCCATCATGACAGCGCCACCAGCGGCGGGCTCGATGCCGTATTCGTCTTTCAGGATGGTTTTCAGTTCCTGGGCTTCCAGGAGGGTCAGACCCACGATTTCTTCGGCGAGTTTTTTCAGATCAGCCATTTTTCAGTTCCTAGATTTGGGTTTCCAACGTCGCGGTTTCAAGCCGCTACGGGACAAGTCGATTGCTTACGCAGCCTTTTCCTCGATGGTCGAAAGGATGCTCGCGATGTTCGAAGCAGGCGCGCCAACGGCACCGGCGATGTTCGAAGCGGGTGCGCCGATCTGCGACACGATCTGAGCGATGAGCTCTTCACGCGACGGCATGTCAGCGACAGCTTTGACACCAGCGATGTCGAGTGCCGAGTCTCCCATTGCGCCGCCGAGGATCGAGAGTTTCTCGTTCTCTTTGGCATATTTGACGACCACTTTCGCCGCAGCGACAGGATCCTCAGAATAGGAAAGCACGGTCATGCCCGTCAGGTATTCAGCGATGCTTTCGCAGGGCTGACCTTCAAGGGCGATCTTGGCGAGCTTGTTCTTGGCAACACGAACCGAACCACCCGCTTCACGCATGCGTGCGCGGAGGTCCTGCATGTTAGCAACCGTCATGCCTTCGTAGTGAGCAACCACTACGACGCCAGAGCTTGCGAAGATCTGGCCGAGTTCCTCGACCACTTTCTCTTTTTGGGCTCTATCCACAGTTACACTCCAAGTATGGGGGTTTCCCCCCGGCTCTCATTGTCCCGGTTTCCCGGGGTCGGGTCCGAAGGGCCCGAGGCCAGATCGCCCGAGATCGGCCCGAAGGCCCAAACCCGGAATTGGTCTCGATCCCCATCTCAGGAAGGAAATTAAGCCGTCACCTTTGCGGGATCAGGCACCCTCCGTCTCGGACAGGTCAGGGCGGAGGCGTCAGGCCGCCGCCCTACCACCCACCGAGGTTTCCCCCGGTGGAATTCTCTTAGTTGCCGGTCGCCGACGTAATGTCGACGGCGACGCCCGGGCCCATCGTCGAGCTCAGGGACACCTTCTTCATGTAGGTGCCTTTCGCGCCGGCGGGCTTGGCTTTGGTCACGGCATCCACGAAGGCGCGGATGTTTTCGGCCAGCTGCTCCTCGGAGAAGGAGACCTTGCCGATGCCGCCATGAATGACGCCGGCCTTCTCGACCTTGAACTGAACCTGGCCACCTTTCGCCGCTTCGACAGCCGCTTTCACGTCCATCGTCACGGTGCCGACTTTCGGGTTCGGCATCAGGTTGCGCGGGCCCAGGACCTTACCCAGACGGCCGACGATCGGCATCATGTCCGGGGTCGCGATGCAGCGATCGAATTCGATCGTGCCGCCCTGAATGGTTTCCATCAGGTCCTCGGCGCCGACGATATCGGCCCCGGCTTCCTTGGCTTCGTCCGCTTTCGCGCCACGAGCGAAGACAGCCACGCGGACGGTCTTGCCGGTGCCGTTCGGCAGAGCGACGACGCCACGAACCATCTGGTCGGCGTGACGGGGGTCGACACCGAGGTTCATTGCGATTTCGAGGGTCTCGTCGAATTTCGCGTTCGCGTTCGACTTGATCAGCGAAACGGCTTCCTCGACGGAGACGTTGGACTTGCCGGCGAAGGCTTCGCGGGCGGCTTTGGTGCGTTTACCGAGCTTTGCCATGACTTAGCCTTTCACCTCGATACCGATCGACTTCGCGGAGCCGAGGATGATGTTCATCGCGCCTTCGATGTCGTTGGCGTTCAGGTCCTTCATCTTCGCTTCGGCGATCTCACGCACCTGAGCGGCGGTGATGGTCGCGGCGACGACGCGGCCCGGAGCTTCCGAACCCTTCGGACGGTTACGCTTGCCGACCGGCTTGAGACCGGCTGCCTGCTTGATCATGAAGCTAGCCGTGGGCTGCTTGATCTCGAAGGTGAACGACTTGTCGGCGTAGTAGGTGATGATCGTCGGGATCTTCGCCTGCTTGTCCATTTCCTGCGTCTTGGCGTTGAACGCCTTGCAGAATTCCAT
>NZ_DFRG01000265.1:0-374 GCF_002378135.1 Thioclava sp. UBA3469 | reverse complement strand
CCGCGCTGACCCAGCGCCGGACCGACCGGCGGGGACGGGTTTGCGCCGCCTGCCGGAATTTGCAGCTTGAGCTGCCCAACAACTTTCTTGGCCATGTGGCCCTCTCCTTATCACTGTCACGCCCCTAGGGGGTCGCGAAGTTTAGTGGTTCGGTCCGGGCGTCCCTGTCGTGCAGGGCCCCTCGCCTCCCACGGCTCACACTCAGGCGGTTTTCTGCACCTGCGTGTATTCCAGTTCGACCGGCGTCGGCCGACCGAAGATCGAGACGGTGACTTTCAGGCGGCTCGCCGCCTCGTCCACTTCCTCGACCATGCCCGAGAAGCCCTCGAAGGGCCCGTCGGTCACATTCACGTTCTCGCCGACCTCGAAGGTGA
>NZ_DFRG01000102.1:0-11679 GCF_002378135.1 Thioclava sp. UBA3469 | reverse complement strand
GCGGCCATTCACCCCGGGATATTTGGGGCAATTGGAAGAAGGGCAGCTTACGCCTTGCGGACGCGGATCACCACGTCGACGCGGGTGATCTCGGCGCCTTCGGGGGCCTGCGGGATCGAAGCGAGTTTCAGTTCCTCAGCCGGGGCATCCGACAGGCGGTTGTCGTCTTCCCAGAAGAAATGCGGGTGATCGTCCATACGCGTGTCGAAATAGCTGCGCGCGCCATCCACCGTTATCTCATGCATCAGCCCCGCGTCGCAGAACGCCTTGAGCGTGTTGTAGACGGTGGCGAGCGAGACCTTCTCGCCCGCATCGCAGGCGGCCGCATAGAGGCTTTCGGCCGTGACATGACGATTTTCCCCATCGCCCACGAGCAATGTGGCCAGCGCCAGTCGCTGACGGGTGGGGCGCAGCCCGCCACGGCTCAGCCAGTCCTGCCCGCGGCGCTGTTCGGTCGAATTCGTCACAGCCATGTCATGTCTCCTCGGTACCTATATGAGACTTTTCCACTCAGGTTTCAATGCAACCGCGCAGGGGCGCGGCCTGTCACCGTCGCCCTTGCGCCACGCGGCCACGCGGTGATAGAGGGATGCAAAAGCACGCCAAAACCGGGAAGGAGCGCCGATGGCTGGGTTTCCGACGAGCTTCGGGAAAGAAGATCTTCTGAAATGTGCACGCGGGGAGCTGTTTGGCCCCGGCAATGCACAGCTTCCGGCGCCGCCGATGCTGATGATGGATCGCATCACCGACATCTCGGGCGATGGCGGCAAGCACGGCAAGGGCCATGTGGTCGCCGAGTTCGACATCACCCCCGACCTGTGGTTCTTCGAATGCCATTTCCCCGGCAATCCGATCATGCCGGGCTGCCTCGGCCTCGACGGGTTGTGGCAACTGACCGGCTTCAATCTGGGCTGGCGTGGCTGGCAGGGTCGCGGCTATGCGCTTGGCGTGGGCGAGGTTAAGCTCACCGGCATGGTCCGCCCGGATCGTAAAATGCTGACCTACAAGGTCGACTTCACCAAGGCCGTTCAGACCCGTCGCCTGACCATGGGTGTCGCCGACGGGATCGTCGAGGCCGACGGTGACGTGATCTACGAGGTCAAGGACATGAAGGTCGCGCTCTCCGAGAGCTGACCCCCATAGACAGACAAGACAGGAGGCCCGCATGCGCCGCGTCGTCATCACCGGTTTGGGCATCGTCTCGCCCATCGGCAACAATGCCGAAGAAGTCACCGCCAGCCTGAAGGCCGGCAAATCCGGCATCGTATTCGCCGAGGATTACGCCGAGCGCGGCTTCCGCAGCCAGGTCAAAGGCCAGCCGAAGATCACGCTCGAGGACCATATCGACAAGCGCAACCTGCGCTTCATGGGTCCGGGTGCCGCCTACAACTTCATCGCGATGGAGCAGGCGCTGGCCGATAGCGGTCTCGAAGAGAGCGACATCTCGAACCCGCGCAGCGGCCTGATCATGGGCTCGGGCGGTCCGTCCACCTCGAACTTCTTCGAGGCGCATCGCATCGTCATGGAGAAGGGCTCGCCCAAGCGGATGGGGCCGTTTATGGTCACCCGCTGCATGAGCTCGACGAACTCGGCCTGTCTGGCCACGCCGTTCAAGATCAAGGGCGTGAACTACTCGATCACCTCGGCCTGCTCGACCTCGGCGCATTGCATCGGCAACGGTACCGAGCTGATCCAGATGGGCAAGCAGGACATCGTCTTCGCCGGTGGCGGCGAGGAACTGGACTGGACGCTGAGCTGTCTGTTCGACGCGATGGGCGCGATGTCGTCGAAATATAACGACACGCCCGAGCTGGCCTCGCGCGCCTTCGACGCGACCCGCGACGGGTTCGTCATCGCAGGCGGCGGCGGTGTCGTCGTGCTGGAGGAACTCGAGCACGCCAAGGCGCGCGGCGCGAAGATCTACGCGGAAGTCACCGGCTACGGCGCGACCTCGGACGGCCACGACATGGTGGCCCCCTCGGGCGAAGGCGGCGAGCGGTCGATGAAGCTCGCGGTCGGCACCCTTCCGGAAGGCCGCAAGATTTCCTACATCAACGCGCATGGCACCTCAACGCCCGCAGGCGACGTGACCGAAGTGCAGGCCGTGCGCCGCGTCTTCGGCGAGGAAAACGTGCCGAAGATCTCCTCGACCAAATCGCTCACCGGGCACTCGCTCGGCGCGACCGGCGTGCATGAGGCGATCTATTCGCTGCTGATGATGGAAAACAACTTCATCACGGCCTCGGCCAACATCACCGAGCTCGACCCGGCGATCAAACCCGAAGAGATCGCGATGGAGCGGATCGACAATGTCGAGTTCGACTCGGTCCTGTCGAACAGCTTCGGCTTCGGCGGCACCAACGCGTCGCTCGTGATGAGCAAGTATCGAGACTAACGGCAAGAACAAACGGCGACAGAAACGGCGGCAGGGACGGGAATGGCGGAACTGATGAAGGGTAAGCGCGGCCTCGTGATGGGGGTCGCCAACGAGCGCTCAATCGCTTGGGGGATCGCGAAGGCACTGGCCGAGCAAGGCGCGGAACTGGCGTTCTCCTATCAGGGCGAAGCCTTCGGCAAGCGAGTCGAACCGCTGGCCGAAAGCGTCGGTTCCAGCTTCCTGCTGGATGTGGACGTGAATGACGACGCCTCGATGGACGCCGCCTTCGCCAAGCTGAAAGAGGAATGGGGCTCGATCGATTTCGTCGTTCACGCCATCGCCTATTCCGACAAGAGCGAGCTTGCGGGCCGGTTCATCAACACCACCCGCGAGAACTTCAAGAACTCGCTGACGATCTCCTGCTACAGCTTCATCGACGTGGCCAAGCGCGCCTCGGAACTGATGAACGAAGGCGGCTCGATGATCACGCTGACCTATATGGGCTCGCAGCGCGTGACGCCCTATTACAACGTGATGGGCGTGGCGAAAGCGGCGCTGGAATCGGCGGTGCGCTATCTGGCGGCCGATCTGGGCCCCGACGGCATCCGCGTGAACGCGATCTCGCCCGGCCCGATGAAGACGCTGGCCGGTGCCGCGATCGGCGGCGCGCGCAAGACCTTCCGCCACACCGAGCACAATTCGCCCCTGCGCCATAACGCGACGCTGGAAGCGATCGGCGGCACGGCCGTCTACCTGCTCTCGGACTATGGCGCCTGCACCTCCGGCGAGATCATCTCCGTCGATAGCGGCTATCACGTCATGGGCATGCCCGCGGCGGAGAACCTGTAAGAAGCCTCGCGCGGACGATCCGCGCCCGGAACGCGGCGAAGCCGCAGGGCGCGCGCCGGCCCGTCCCGACGGGCTGGCGCATTGCCCCCCCGCGCACACCGCTCAAACGACAGAAGTATGTGGCTGGGATAAAGCGCCCAGCCCCAAAGTCATGGCGCGCCACCCCACGGGCCGCCGCGCGCCATGCTACCCATTCCCTCCCTTCCCCCATCCCCTGCCTCGCGCTAGGCTTTCTCGAACACGCAGGGAGGCGCGCATGGCACTCGATTTCTCTATCGGCATCATCGGCTCAGGGATGCTCGGCGCAGCGATTGCCGAGGCGCTCTGGCGCGCGGAGCCCAAGTCGCTTCTGATGGCCAACCGCTCCGGCGCGCGACCTGACATTGACGGCTTCCCGCCGGAGAACGTCCTGACCGATCCGCAGGCGCTGGCAGAGGCTTGCGACGTGGTGATCCTCTGCGTGCCGCCCGCCGCAGCGAGAGACCTCACGATCGATGCGAAAGACAAGCTGGTGATCTCCGTCATGGCGGGCGTGCCTTTGGCCGACCTCACCCGCATCAGCGCCAGCCCCCGCGTGATCCGCGCCATGTCGAGCCCGGCTGCCGCGATGGGCCTCGCCTATAGCCCGTGGTTTGCGAGCGACGCCGTGACCGAAGACGACCGCGCGCGCACCCGTGCTCTCTTCGAGGCCTGCGGGCAGACGGATGAACTGCACGACGAGGCCCAGATCGACCTCTTCACCGCGATGACCGGCCCGGTGCCGGGCTTCGTCGCGGCCTGCGCCGCTGCGATGGCGCGTCATGCCGAGGGTCAAGGCGTCCCGCCCGAGATCGCAGATCGCGCGGTGCGACAACTGTTCCTCTCCGCCGGGCAGATGATGGCCGAGGGCCCGACCCCGGAGACGAGTGTGCAGGAGATGATCGATTACGCGGGCACGACGGCCAGGGGCCTCACCACGCTGCGCGACAATGGCTTTGCCGAGCGTCTGGCCGAAGGGCTCGCCGCCGCGACGCAAGCCTCGCGCGACATCTACTGACCCTTGCACCCGGCCCCGCCGACGCTAGGGTGAGGCTCGGGAGGAAATATCATGTCCATTCAGCTTTGCGTCTTCGACGCCTACGGCACGCTCTTCGACGTCGACGCCGCCGCGCGAAATCTGGCCGCCGAGGAGCCGCGTCTGACCGAAATCTGGCCGCGCCTTGCTGCCGATTGGCGGCGCAAGCAGCTGGAATATAGCTGGCTGCGCGAGGTGATGGGCGATTACGTCGACTTTTGGCAACTGACCCGCGACGGGCTCGATTGGGCAATGGCGGCGCAGGATCTCGACGATCCCGATCTGGCCGAGCGGCTGATGGCGCTTTACCGCGAATTGCCCGCCTTCCCCGAAGTGCCCGAGATGCTCGATGCGCTGCACCATCGCGGTGTCGGACGTGCGATCCTGTCGAATGGCGCGCCGGACATGCTGGGCGCTGCGGTCCATGCGGCGGGCGTGGGGCATCTGCTCGATGAGGTGCTCTCGATCCACGAGATCGGCCATTACAAGCCGCGCGCCGCCGTCTACGACATGATCGCGCAGAAGATGGGCGTCGAACCTGAGAAGACCTGTTTCGTCTCGTCTAACGGCTGGGATGCGGCGGGCGCGGCCAAGGCGGGCTTCCACGTCCTTTGGGTCAACCGCGCGGGCGCCCCGGTCGAGCGGCTGCCCTATAAACCCGCGGCGATCCTGACGGACCTGCGCGCGGTGCCCGACCACCTCTGAGAAGCGCTCACTCGTCCATCTCGCGCAGCGCGCGCCGCAGCCGCATCGTCTGCGCCTGAAACCCTTCCGCATCCGTGTATTCCACGAAATCGCGGTAGCGGAGATGCGGCCCCTTTACCCGATGCGCGTGCTTGATCGGGCACCAGAATTGCTCGGTCCGGCCCGCGATCTCGCGCACATAGCTCAGAAGCCCGTTGCAATAGCCGCAATAGACGCAGTTCAGCTTCTGCAGCGCATTGAGATAGGCCAGATGCTGACGGTCGACCACGATATGATCGGAGCGCTTCACCTTGGCGATGCGGTAGATCGGAAAACAGATCGCCTGATAAACGGTCACGAAGAGGTCGAGCAGCACGAAGGGCACGATCAGCGAATAGATCACCGGGGCGGTCAGAATGACCATCGGGCGCGCATAGGACAGGAAGCGCAACAGCCCTACCCGCGCGCGCCGATGCGCATCGCGAACGCCCGCCTCGAACACCACCCGGTTATGGTCGAGCCGGAACGCCATCGCCTCGCGCCTGCGCTCCCATTCCGCTTCGATTTCGTCTTCGAGCGCACTCAGTCTTTCGTGTAATCTTTCCAGCGTGTCAGCCATGGCGATCTCCCTCTAACGCACTATGATCGCTGACAGGTCAGCAATCCAGAGAGGAGCGGCGTAATGGAATTCTTTACCGCGGATGATGGCGCGAAGATCGCCTATCGCGACAGTGGCAGCGGCGTGCCGGTCTTGGCCCTGTCCGGGCTGACGCGAAACACCCGCGATTTCGACTACGTCGCGCCGCATCTCAAGGACGTGCGGCTGATCTGCATGGACTATCGCGGCCGCGGCGAGAGCGACTGGACCGGCGAGAAAACCTATACCGTGCCGCGCGAAGCGGCGGATGCGCTGCAACTGCTCGATCATCTGGGAATCGAGAAGGCCGCGATCCTCGGCACGTCGCGCGGCGGCCTCGTGGGGATGTATCTCGCGCTGACCGCGAAAGAGCGCATGACCGGGCTCGCGCTGAACGATGTCGGACCTGTCCTCGACGAGAAAGGGCTGAACAAGATCTTCGACTATATCGGGCGCAACCCGGCCGCGAAGAGCTATGCGGAAATGGCTGAAAAGCTGCCCGAGGCGATGATCGGTTTCGACAAGGTGCCGCCCAATCGCTGGGCGATGGAGGTGCGCCACCACTACGTCGAGACCGATGACGGGCTGAAGATCAATTACGACCCGGCCCTGCGCGATGCCTTCCTCGGCGCCTTCAAGGGCGGCGTGGAGCCAGCCTGGCCGCTCTTCGAGGCGACCGAGGGACTGCCCATCGTCCTGACCCACGGCGCGAATTCCGATCTGCTGACCGACGCCACTGTGGACGAGATGCAGCGCCGCCGCCCGGACATGATCTATGCCCGCGTCGCCGACCGCGCCCATATCCCCTTCCTCGACGAACCCGAGGCGCTGGCCGCCCTCGAAGCGTGGATCGAGCGGATCAAAGGGTGAGCGAGGCCCGTGTCACCCTTGTCGCCAGCGCGATCACGCTGATCACGGGCGCGCTCTGGGGGCTTTATTGGCTCCCGGTGCGCGCGCTGGACGGGCACGGTCTGGCGGGCGCGTGGGGCACGGTTGCGATCACATTGGTCGCCTGCGTGGCCCTCGCACCCATCGCCTGGACCAAGCGCTACGAACTCGCTACCGCCACGCCAGCCGCGCTGATCTCGGTCGCGCTTGGCGGGGCGGCCTTCGCGCTCTATTCGATCGGCTTTCTCTATGGCCGCGTCGCGCTGGTGATCCTGCTGTGGTTTCTCACCCCGGTCTGGTCGGTGCTGATCGGGCGGTTCGTGCTCGGCTGGCCCGTCTCGCGCCTGCGGCTGGCCGCGATCGTCATCGGCCTGTCGGGGCTCGGCCTGATGCTGGGCGCAAGCGGCGGCCTGCCCCTCCCCAGCAGCTTGGGCGAATGGATGACACTCGTAGGCGGCGTGATCTGGTCAGTCGCGACAACGGGGATGCGCACCAAGTCGACGCTCTCCCCCGGCCCCGCCACCTTCGTCTTCGCGGCAGGCGCGGCCCTCACCGCGCTTTGCCTCGCGCCGTTCCTTGCGCCCCTCCCCGCGAGCGGGGTCGATTGGCCCGCAGCGCTCGGCCTGACCCTCTCCGCCGGGGTGTTCTGGTGGGGCGCTGCGACCGCGGCGCTGATGTGGGCGACCGTGCGGCTCGAACCGGCGCGGATCGGGATTTTGCTGATGAGCGAGGTACTGGTCGGCGCGGTCTCCGCCGCACTGATCGCGGGCGAACGGCTCGCCGCACTGGAGATCGCAGGCGGCGCGCTGGTGCTGGGCGCAGGGCTGCTGGAGGTCTGGCCCGGGCGCCCCACGCAGCGCCCCGCCTGACCCACCCCATCCGCAAACAAAAAAGGCGCCCCGCAGGGCGCCTTTTTCATAAGATCGCGGCGAGGATCAGTCCTTCGCGCGCTCCACATAGGTGGTGTCTTCGGTGTTGATCACGATGCGGGTGCCCACGCCGATATGCGGCGGCACCATCACGCGGATCCCGCCGGTGCAGAGCGAGGGTTTGTAGCTCGACGAGGCGGTCTGCCCCTTCACGACCGGCTCGGTCTCTTCGACCTCGACGGTGACTTTCTGCGGCAGGTCGATCGCGATCGCGTTCTCCTGGAAGGTCTTGAGGTGAACGCGGATACCATCGCGCAGGAAGACCTTCGCGTCGCCGATCACGTCTTCCTGCACCGCGAGCTGCTCGTAGGTCTCGGGGTCCATGAAGTGATAGCCTTCGCCATCCTCGTACAGGAAATCGTATTCGCGCTCTTCGACATGGGCGCGCTCGACCTGCTCGGTCGTGCGCCAGCGCTCCGACACCTTGGTGCCGTCCGAGATGCGGCGCATATCGACCTGCGTGACAGGCGTGCCCTTGCCGGGATGGATGTTCTGCGCGGTGATCACGACGTAGAGCTTGTCGTCGATTTCAAGCACGTTGCCCTTGCGGACAGAGGAAGCGATGACTTTCGCCATGAAAGGACCCCTTTGAATTCGGATAAAACAGGCTCTGGCGCCCGGATTGCAGAGCGCCTAAACCATTTGCGCCCCGATTTCCAGCCTGAAAGGCCTGTCATGCCCCCGTTCTGGACGCCCGAGCGCCACGCCGACCGCCGCCCCGCCCTTCTCGCGCGCAACCGCATTCAGGCGGCGCTCCGCGGCTGGCTGGCGGCAGAGGATTTCGTCGAGGTCGATCCCTGTGCCTTGCAGGTCTCGCCCGGCAACGAGGCGCATCTGCACGCCTTCGCCACCGAGATGATCGGCAATGACGGTGAGGCGCGCCGGATGTATCTCCACACCTCACCCGAATTCGCGATGAAGAAGCTGCTGGCGGCGGGTGAGCGGCGCATCGCCGCCTTCGCCCATGTCTGGCGCAACCGCGAGGCGGGCAAGCGGCATTCGCCCGAATTCACCATGCTGGAGTGGTATCGCGCGGGCGAAGACTATACCGCGCTGATGGCCGATTGCGCGGCGATGCTGCGGCTGGCAGCCGAGGCCGCGCGATCGTCGGTGCTGCGCTATGGCCCCGCCGAATGCGATCCCTTCGCCGAACCCGAACGACTGTCGGTCGCGGACGCCTTCCAGCGCCATGCCGGGATCGATCTGCTCGCCACCTGCGACGGGGCGAAGACCGACGCGGAAGCCCTGCGCGCGCAATGCGAGGCGATCGGCTTTGCGGTGGCCGACGCGGATAGCTGGTCGGACATCGTCTCGAAACTGCTAGTCGCGAAGGTCGAGCCGCATCTGGGCCATGGCCGCGCGACGATTCTGGACCGCTATCCGCTGGCCGAGGCCGCGCTGGCCCGCCCTGCCCCGGATGATGGCCGCGTAGCCGAACGGTTCGAGCTTTACGCCTGCGGGGTCGAACTCGCGAACGGCTTCGGCGAGCTGACCGATCCGGCCGAACAGCGCCGCCGCTTCGAGGGCGATATGGATCTGAAGGAAGAACTCTATGGCGAGCGTTACCCGATCGACGAAGATTTCCTCGCAGCGCTCGAGATCATGCCCGAGGCGTCCGGCATCGCGCTTGGCTTCGACCGGCTGGTGATGCTCGCGACCGGCGCGCCGAAAATCGAGGATGTGCTCTGGGTGCCGGTGGGCGGCGCGACGGGCTGAGCCTCAGCCCTTCCCGCCCTTCTTCTCGGCGGCATGATCGGCCAGCACCTTGAACGGCACCACCCGCAGCGCATCGCGATGGGTCGAGGCCAGCATCACCTCGGGCGCGCAGCCCTCCTGCACCGCCTGCAGGAAACGCGAGGCGCACAGGCACCATTGGTCGCCCGGTTTCAGTCCCGGAAAATCATATTCCGGGCGCGGCGTGCTCAGATCGTTGCCGAGATATTTCGAGAAGGCGAGAAACTCCGCCGTCATCACCGCGCAGACCGTATGCGAGCCGCTATCCTCCCAGCAGGTGTTGCAGCTGCCATCGCGGAAGAACCCGGTCCGGGGCTTGAGCGAACAGGGCTGCAAGGTTCCGCCCAGCACGTTGATCGCCTCATACATCTGCATCGCGCGGCCCTCCCTTTCAGGAAACCTCTGCGATGCGGCGCAGCATGGCAAGGTTTTCCTCCTCGACGCCCTCCTCCTTGAAACGCCAGTCGGCGGCGTTGATCGCGATGACCGTGTCGGTCGCGGGGCTGACATAGATGTGCTGGCCATAGATGCCGCGCGCGAAATAATCGCCGCCGTGATCCGTCGTGTCGACGGGCACCCACCATTGGTAGCCGTAGCCCTCGCCCTTCGGCGCCTGCAGCGCGGTGGATTGCGCAACCCAGTCCTCGGGCACGATCTGGCGGCCGTTCCAGAATCCCTTTTGCAGGAACATCTGACCGAAGCGCGCATAGTCCCGCGTCCGCAGGTTCAGCCCGCCAAGGACGAAGCTGACGCCCAGCCCGTCGGTCAGCATCACCGGCGTGGCTTCCAGACCCATCGGTGCGATCAGCAGCTCGCGCATCACCTCCGCCGGATCGGACCCGGTCGCGCCGGCGATCACCATGCCCAGAACATGCGTGTCGATCGAGACATAGAGCATGCGCGCGCCCGGCTCCGCTTCGCGGATCTTGAGCGAGGCGGCGAAGGCGTCCATCGACCGCCCCATCGCGAGAACACGGCCCATCTTGTTGATATCCGAATGGAAATCCAGATAGTCCTCGTTGAAGGCCACGCCCGAGGACATCACCAGCGCATCGCGGATCGTCACGCCATCATAGCCTGAGCCCTTCAGCTGCGGCGCAAAACGGGTAAGCGGCGCGTCGAGATCGGGGATCACGCCCTGATGTTGCATTATGCCCAGCGTGGCCGAGAGGAAGCTCTTCGCCATCGACCAGGAGATGCGCAGATCTTCCGGCGCAGTGCCGCGGAAATAGCGTTCATGCGTGATCTGGCCGTGACGCAGCTTCACCAGCGCGGTTATCCAGCGCCGGTCGATCCAATCCTCGACGCCGTCGGGCAGCGCATCCTCAGCGCCGCGCGGCAAGTCCGACACCGGCCCTTCGCCACGTGCGATCTCGCGCGAATGAAACAGCGCGGGCATGTTGGAGAAATTGCCGACGATCCGGTCGGGTTCGAACAGACGGTTCACCGCGCGCAGCCGCGCGATCTCGTCGCGCTTCCACCATGCGAGCCCCGCAATCGGCAGCGCCGCCGCCATGCCGACCCGGATCGCGCCCCGCATCGCCTTTTGTCCAAGCTGTTTCATCCCGTGCCCCTCGCCGCATATCGTCACGGCAAGGAAGCACGCCCCACGCCGCTGCGGCAAGAAGAACCGGGCGTCATCGCGGAGATGCGACTGGCGCGGAAGGTCAGTAGATATAGCGAATCTGGTCGGTCCAGTAGCGCTCCATCCGGCGCAGCGTGTGGTTCATCTCCTCCATCGCATCGAAGGTGATGACGCCGCGCGTCTCCATCCCGCAGGCGTGCCGCTCGAACAGGGTCGCCACGTTCTCGCGCAGCTCGCGCCCTTTCGCAGTCAGGCGCACCCGCACCGAGCGGCGATCTATCTCGCAGCGCTGATGGTGCATGTAGCCCGCCTCCACCAGCTTCTTGAGATTGTAGGAGACGTTCGAGCCCTGATAATAGCCGCGGGTCTTCAGCTCCCCCGCGGTTACCTCGTTCTCGCCCACGTTGAACAGCAAAAGCGCCTGCACCGGGTTGATCTCGAGGATGCCCAGCCGCTCGAACTCGTCCTTGATGACGTCGAGCAGCAAGCGATGCAGCCGCTCCAGCAGCGAGAGGCTGTCCAGATATCCCGCCATCAGCCCCGGCGTCGCCGGGACGGGCGTCATGTCGCTTGCAGATTTCTGCACGGTCATAGCATTCTCCGCCAGTTTCGCTGCCCCTGACGCAAGACAGTGGCGGGAAATGGCAAAGATACCGTTAAGCGGCCCGAATTCTCCGAAAATTCGCGCAAAACCCTATGAAATCCGGGGCTTCCGCGCCGTTTTCAGGTTTTCGTAATGTGCCGTTCGCGGGCGAATTGGCCGATTACGGAGAGCAATTCGAGGTATTTCGGCGGGCAAGGCTGCGCGCCCGAGACCCACGGATACAGGTCCTGATCGTTCTCTTCGAGAAGCTGGTCATAGAGATCGAGAGTGGCGGCATCCAGATCGGGCAGGCACGCATCGGCGTAAGGCCCGAGGATCAGGTCCATTTCCTTGATCCC